>JACQFP010000079.1 GCA_016200005.1 Verrucomicrobiota bacterium
ATGAGTTACTGGATCGCGTGATCGCGGGAGTGAAGTTCGTCGATGGTGTCGAACTCAACCCCAAGGCAATAGCAGCGTAAACACATTTACCCTTGGGATGCCCTCCACCCCCCGCCATCCACAACTTTTGGAAATTTCTCGTTCTGACCCATGACTTCCGACTACGGACCACTGACCTCAGAGATAGTTGAGAGTTGAGGGTTGAGAGTTCGGCCACTGCTGATTCCAGCATTTCAGATTGTTCAGTCAGAGTCTCCTCACGTCGTCTCCTACTCTGCCGCCGTTCGAGGTTGAATGTTGAATGTTGAATGTTTCCTCTGTCTCCTGCTCTCTGCTTTCTGCTTTCAACTTTCAGCTTCTTCTTACAACGTCGTCCCCGCCAGGAACGGTTCGCGGGTTTGCAGTTTGAGAATGTTGTCACAGGTGACACGCGCGATTTCGATCAGCGCTTCGTGGGTCAGGAACGCCTGGTGCGAGGTGATCAACACATTCGGAAAGGTCAACAGGCGCGAAAGGACATCATCCTGGAGGACGTCGCCGGAGTGGTCTTCAAAGAAAATCCCTTCCTCCTCTTCATACACATCCAGCGCCACGCCGCCAAGCTGACCGGACTTGAGGGCGTCAATCAGCGCGGTGGTGTCGATGAGTTTGCCGCGACTGGTGTTGACGATGACCGCGCCGCGTTTCATCTGCGCAATCGTGCCGGCCTTCAACAGCCGATACGTTTCGGGCAACAGCGGGAGGTGCAGGGAAACCACGTCGCTGGCAGCCAGGAGGTGGTTCAAATCGGTGTAATGAATGGCGTGCTGCGCGGCCCAGTCGGGCGAGGGAAACGGATCGTAGGCCAGGACGGTTGTCTCGAAGCCACGAAAGATTTGCGCCGTGATTTTGCCAATCCGGCCGGTGCCGATGATGCCGACGGTCTTGCCGCAAAGGTCGAATCCGACGAGACCGTTGAGGGAGAAATTGTGTTCCCGGACGCGATTGTAGGCCCGATGGATTTTGCGGTTGAGGGTCAGGAACAAGCCGATCGCGTGTTCGGCCACGGCGTGCGGCGAGTAGGCGGGCACGCGCACGACCGGAAGCTTCAATGCTTTGGCCGCGGCCAAGTCCACGTTGTTGTGGCCGGCGCAACGGAGCGCGACGAGTTTCACGCGCAATTGCGCCAGCGTTTCCAGACAGGCGCGATCAACCCGGTCGTTGACAAAAACGCAGACGACATCGGCGTTTGCGGCGGTGCCCGCGGTTTCGACGTTCAAACGGAAATCGTGAAAGCGCCAGTGGATACGGTCACTCGCTCCGGCGCGTTCGAAATATTGCCGGTCGTAGGGTTTGGCGTCGTAAAAGGCGGCTTCGATCATGGTTGCCTGCTCCCGGGTGTTGAGCGTTGATGGTTGAGAGTTGAGTGCCTTGAAGAAAAAGGTGAAACGCCATCTCTGATCACTGATTTCTGTCTTTCGCTTTGGCGGTCGTTCATCACCTATGGAAGCAAATCGCCCTTCAACTCCCGAAGTCCGTTTAACAGGAATTGAACCGCCAGGGCGGCGAGCAGCATGCCCATGATGCGGGTGGTGATTTTCATGGCGATGGGGTTGAGCCAGAGCGCGCCGCGTGTGGCGAGCCGCAAAATGACGTAGCTGGCGGCGGAGACGGCGACGATGCAAAGATACAGTGCCACGTGTTGCGCCAGACCCCGAGCCTGGTTGTGGAGCAGAATGACAGTGGAGATGGCGCCCGGTCCGGCAAGCATCGGAATGGCCAGCGGCGTGATGGCGATGTCGGCCTTCTCGGCGGCGGCGGCGGTTTCCTCGCTGGTTTCCTGCGTGCGCGAGCGTTGCGCGCGCAACATGTCCAGCGCCACGAGCAGGAGGATGACGCTGGCCGCGATTTGAAACGCGGGCAGGGTGATGCCGAGAAACTGGAAGATCAATTTGCCGGCGACCGAAAAGACCAGGAGCACCACGGCCATGACCCAACAGGCGAGGCGGGCCATCTTGATTCTTTGTTCCGCCGAATCGAGCGGGGTCATGGCCAGGAACGCCGGCACCGTGGAGATGGGATCGACGATGACGAACAACGAACTGGTCGCCAGCAGGATGAATTCGAACAATTTCATGTCGTGCCGCGGCCGCAGGGGTCACTCAAGCCATTCGCAACGAGGCTGGCGAACTTGAATCCGCAAGGGTCTAATTTCGGCGGCTCGCTTTCAACAGTTCGATGGCCCGCTTGGCATTTGGATCACCGGCCTCCATGGCTGTGAGCAATTTGGTTTCCAAAGCGACCATTGAGTTGTGCACGGCCATGCCTTGCTCAAACGTGAGGTTTTGACGGGCCTTCATGACCTCCAGTGACACAATGGCTTTTTCGTAGTCTGCGGTTCGCAGGGCCTCTGAAGCGACCTTGGCCTCGCTTCTTACTTCAGCGGGAGCGCTCACGAACGCTTCCTGGATTTGGGAGGCGGCCTCTTTGGGAGTGCTCGCGGTCGGGAGACCGTCACTTGTGGACTTGGTACAACCACTAAAAGCCATAAGCAGAATGGCGCCGAAACCGCAAGCAACATGGTCAAGTGTTTTCCTCATAAATTGAAAAGCCCAGATGAACCCAACATATTTCTGTTCCTCGCGATTAGGTACCGTCTCTTGATCCTGGATTGCACCACATGCGCCCGGGGCGTTGGCCCGGATATCCACCGATACCGGCCTCGAGCGCGTATGCCTTAAACTTGATGAACTCGGTCTGCCCGCCGAACATGCCCATCACGATGCCGCCACTATGACGCTTGCTGACCCCTTCAGTAGGATTGCTCGTCGCATTGTCGTAGTAGGTGTATTGCATCTCATCCGACTCCCAATAAATCATAAAGTGGGGCTTAAACAGCGACATTTTATAGCTGACCCATGGCTTGCCCGTGGGACTCGTCCCAAAGGCCGAAACCGAGCCGTTCATCGTGTAGCTGGTTACCTGCATCTCCCGCGCGCGAAAGGCAGCGTTGTTCGTGCGTTCAAGGGGACACCAATAGAGTCCTCCCTGTTTGTGGTAGGGCCACAACTGACCCCTTTCAATGACGTCTTTGGGTTTGCCAGTAGTGCGAGTATAGCACCAGTTGGGCACCTCGGTTTGACCTGAACTCCAACCCGTGTATGGCAGCGTATCGTTGAAATCATGAACATACATGTGCGTGCACAATAGAATCTGCTTTAAGTTGTTGAGGCACTTGGCCCGGTTGCCCTTTTCCTTGGCTTTGGCCAGCGCCGGCAGCAACAGCCCCGCAAGAATGGCGATGATGGCGATTACTACCAGCAGTTCGATCAGCGTGAAGCCCTTCCGATTAATGCTGCGGCGGGTGAGGATAAACGATTTCGTCATATTTAGCTCCGTAATCCTTTTCTTCTTGATTGCACCCCAAAAATGAACCGACCGCCAAAAAAAGTCAATGGTTCATTCCGAATAACTTAACGCGCGGTCGCCGGGTGGAACTAAAAATCTTGTAGCGACAGGCGGGGACGCCCGCCGCTGCTTCCGATTTGTGAAGTTGCCCGCCACGCACCCGCGAAAGTGTGGCGATCTCAGTTCTGTTTCATCCGCGCTGGCGAATTGGTGAAGGCACGGATGTGCGATGACATAAAGTTTCGGAAATTCCCCCCGTAAGGCAGGGCATTATTCTCCGAAACTCCAAGCGTCTCCATAAATTGCTGTCGGCCTCAAATAATTTGTTGCACTGCCGCCAGGCCACGACTATAAAACCGCGAAGGAAGTGGTCGCACCCGTTTGAACCAGTTGATTCATGAAAGCGTGTCATGCGCTTTGAGTCGCTGCTGCCTGACTCAAAAAGGATTACGCCTATGAAAACAACGTTGTTCGTTTCTGCCCGGCTCCTGGCGTGCAGTCTTGTTTTGATGGCCGTCGCCGGTTGCACGCCCAAAGGTTCGCTCGAAGATTCCGCCGGCGGTCGCAAGCCGGAGGATTTTGCGGAAATTGCCGCCGATGTGTTCAAGCCGATGGACGGCGGCATCGCCCTGGCGCCGGACGAGATCAAGGGCCGCAACACCTGGAATCTCTGGTGCGGCGGCGACGAACAGTTCTGGGACCGCATGGCGCGGGAGAGTTTCGGACTGATTGATTTGCTCAAGACGATTGATTCGCGCAAGCGCGGCACCCGCTTCAAGGAACTTGGCCTGATCAACGAGCCGGGTTTCCGACGGGCCGCCAAGCCGGACCCATACGGCCTGTGGATTGACGAAGCCGACACGCCTGAGCCGCCGGAGATCGATCCGAAAGTCTATGGTCACCCCACGGGCATCATGGGCTTCCGGCTGTTTGAGAATCCCGATTTCAAAGGCGACGCCGTGAAGAACTGGAACGGCGAACGCTACTACACCGACGCTGACTACGCCGTCCGCCATGACCTGGTGCGACCGTATCGGGTCGGCGTTGCGTGCGGCTCGTGTCACATCGCGTTTCATCCCTGCCACCCGCCGGCGGACCCGGAAAACCCGAAGTGGGAGGACCTCGCCTCCGCCATCGGCAATCAATACATTCGTGAAGGCGCGGTCTTTGCCCACAACGTGAAACCCGGCGGGTTTTTCTGGGAGATGCTCAAGACCCAGCCGCCCGGCACCTCGGACACCTCGCGCATTGCCACCGACAACATCAATAATCCAAACGCGATCAATCCCATCTTCGTGTTGGGTGAACGCTTGTCGGTCGCCGAGGAAGAATCCCTGGCCGGCGATACGCTGAATCTTCCCACTGTGACGGCGAAGCTGAAAGTCCCACATGTGCTCAAGGACGGTGCAGATTCGGTTGGCGTGCCCGGCGCGACGCTGCGCGTTTACGTCAACATCGGCAGCTATTCCCAGCATTGGTTGCAGCAACACAACGCGCTCATCGGACTGCGCAAGCAAAAGCCCTTCAGCATCGCGACTGCGCAGAAGCATTCCGTCTATTGGCTGGCGACGCAGACAAAGTTTGGAAATGTTGCGAAGTTTTTCATGCGCCTCCAATCCTTTCGCCTGGAAGATGCGCCGGGGGGCAAGGATCTCATCAGCCAGGACGAAGCGGTGATGACGCGCGGCAAACTGGTTTTCGCCGAGAACTGCGCGAAATGTCATTCGAGCAAACGCCCGCCCGCTGGCCAGGACGCGGAGGATTGGTTTCGCAATGAAATCGTCAAGACCGATTTCCGCGACGGTAACTTCTTCTCCGACGACAAGCGTCAGCTTATCAGCAAAATCAAGAGCAACGCCGCTCGCGCCTGTGCCACCAACGCCAAGCGCGGCCACGTCTGGGACTCGTTCTCCTCTGAGACTTACAAGAATCTTCCCTCGGTCGGCGACATCGAGGTCTGGAATCCCTACACCGATCAGACGGAGAAGTTCACGGTGCCGGGCGGCGGGACGGGCTATTACCGGACACCGTCGTTGATCAGCGTCTGGTCGTCGGCACCGTTGCTGCACAACAATGCGCTCGGCAAATTTACCGGCGATCCGTCCGTCAAAGGCCGGATGGCGGCATTCAACGACGCCATTGAGAAACTGCTGTGGCCTGAGAAGCGTCTCGACAAAGCATCCATCTGGCGCACCAGCCAGGAATGCAACCTGCAGATTCAGGAGAGCGTTCTGCCCGAACCGTTGCGCACGTTGCTCAAGCCGCATACGGACGCGGACGGTTACTTTCGCCTCGGCCCCATTCCCGAGGGCACGCCGGTCAACTTGCTCGCCAACATTGATCCGGACACGGACCCCAAAGAACTGGTAGCGCTTTGCCTGAAGATCAAAAAGGCGATGCTCAAAATCAAACTGGAGAAGCTCGATTCCGCCGCGGCCAAGGACTTGCTCAAGGCCGAGGTCGCACCGGCGCTCTTCAAAGCCAGCAAGTGCCCTGATTTGATCGAAGACCGCGGCCACTATTTCGGCACGGAGTTGCCCGACGCCGACAAACGCGCGTTGATCGAATACCTCAAGACGCTCTAGCTCGCGGAGCGACAACCAAAAGGATCCGTATGGAAATGGCTGACCTGATGAACAAGTCGCAGGCCGAGTTGGACGGCCTGTTCAAAACCAATCCTCCCGGCCCCATCCCCGAAGGTAATGCGGCCGGCACTGCAATCGTCTGCCCGGGCACCTTTTGGTCGCGGCTGATTGCGCGCTTCGTCCATGATTTCGCCTGGCAGGGGAAGGTGTTGACCAAAAACCCCGACGGTAATGGTGCGACACTGATGAACAAGATCACCACCGCGGGCGTGCAAGCGATTGTCGCGCGCGTTTACTTCACCCAAAGCTGGCTGGACGGGAAGGAGTGCATCGTCCTCGATTACTCGAAGACGTCGCTGCTCGCGCGCAAGATTCGCGACGAGATTCGTCTAGTGGACGTGGCGAATAGAATTTACCTCGGCAAAGTCTGGTGGGGCAAAACCCGGTTGGTTGATTTCGCGCTGCAATTTCCCAAGTGAGCATCGTCGATATTTTCAGAGGAAGGAAGCGTGCCTCACCTGTGAAGGTCTGGCGACGATTCTCCCTCTCCCCCGCTGCGGGGGAGAGGGCCGGGGTGAGAATTTCCCGAATCAAAATTCCGCGCATTGGACCCCTGAACCCACCCCCAGCCCCTCCCTGGAGGGAAGCGGCGCACGGTGGATTGTTCCCCTCTTGGGAGGGGTCAGGGAACCGCGATGCTTTCCAAGCCGTCGGATACGCGCGGAGCGTTTGGAGTGCGGCGACTTGTCGCCGCTGTTACACGGGGCGTGTGGAGAAGACACCCCCGCTCTGGAGTCGGCACCTTCTCAAAGCGGCGACAAGTCGCCGCACTCCAAACGCTGACGCGACCACCCACATTCCATTCGGTTCAAGGGCCGCAAGGCGCGTGCGAAGTTCGGAGAATTCTCGCCCTGACCCTCTCCCCTTCGGAAAGGGGAGAGGGAAGTTGTTATTGAGCCATAGCATCTATGCCCATTGACCGCGCGCAGTTGTTGAAGATGTCGCAGGCTGAACTGGACGAGTTGTTCAGAAAGTCTGCCGCCGGCACCCTTCCCGATGGGGAGTGCACCGGCACGGTGTTGATTTGTCCGGCGACGCTCTGTGGCAAGTTCCTCGCTTGGTTTGTCCGCTGGTTCTGCTGGCAAGGCAAAGTCTTTCATCGCGCGAAAGGCTGGTTGGTCAACCGCATCTCGCCCTTCAGTGCCCATGCGATCAAAGCGAAAGTTTACAAAGACAAGAGCTGGCTCGATCAAAACGAGTGCATCGTCCTCGACTACTCCAAGACGTCGCTCGTCGCGAAAATGATCCGCGATGAAATCCGCGAGGTTGCGCCCGGCCTTTACCTCGGCAAAGTCTGGTGGGGCAAAAAGCGGTTGATCGATTTCATCGTCAGCTTCCAATACGAACCGACGCCCTACCGCTGGCGGCGTTTTTGGGCCACGCTCGGTCTGGTGTTTGTCTTCGTGGTCATCTGCGCGATGGTGCGTTTCAACCGCGACCGACCGGTGACCTACGCAGACCCGGTGGAGCATTTCAAATACGGCTCCACCGGCGGCGAACGCACTTCGGGCATCCCGCTCTCACTCTGGAAAGCGATTCCGACCTTGTTCGATGGTTACCTCCCCGGCAAGGGGCTGCAATCACTCGGTTTCATTTTCGAGGACGGCAAGGAATTCCCCGTCGGCACGTCGCGCCGCAACGTGCAGGGAATTGACCGAATTTTCCTCAACTGCGCCATCTACCACGTCGGCACCGTGCGCGATACACCGGAGAGCAAGCCGCGCATCATCGTTGGCATGCCGGCGAACACCATCGATCTTCAGGCCTTCCAACGCTTCCTTTCGGCGTGCGCCATCGATGAAAATTTCAACGCGGCTCGCCTCATGGATGAGATCGCAAAGGAAAAGACGGAGGATCGGCTGAACCGTCTCCTGTTGCGGCTGGTGGGCATCGACCTCATGCGCCAACGACTGCTGACCTTGCGTCAGCGTTTCAGCTTCATGGATCGCGAACCGGATTATGGGCCGGGTCGCGTGGACACGTTCAACCCGCCGAAGGTGCTGTTGAATTTTCGCATGGACAATCTCCCTACCAACGAGTGGGTCGGCATTTGCGACTTCCCGTCCGTCTGGAATCAGCGCAAGCGAAAAGGAATGCATCTGCACTGGGACGGCAACAACGACTCCGTCGAGGAACGCAACCGCAGCGCCAGTTTCGGCACTGGCGCCACGCCGCCAACGCTCGACCGCGCTTCGATCAAGCGGATGGAAGATTGGCTGCTCGACGCCGCGCCGCCGCCATTCCCGTATGCCATCGACCGCGCTCTGGCGGCGAAGGGCGAGTCGCTCTACATGGAGTATTGTTCCCGTTGCCACGGCAGGAACGGCAGCGATTTCACCGGCGAACTCGTTGGCAAGATCACTCCAATCGAGCAAATCAAAACCGACCGCCACCGGCTGGACTCCTATTCGGTGGACCTTTGCGCGAATCAAAACCTTCTCTACGCGGCGTATCCGGCGGAGCGTTTCAAACATTTTCGCAAGACCTTCGGCTATGCCAACCAGCCGCTGGACGGCATCTGGTTGCGCGCGCCATATCTGCACAGCGGTTCCGTGCCAACGCTGCGCGACTTGCTCGAGCCGGCTTCGCAGCGGCCGAAAGTGTTTTACCGCGGCTACGATGTCTATGAACCCAAGCGCGTCGGGTTCGTCTGGAATGTGGTCGAGGAGAAAGGTCGGAAGTTTTTCAAAATCGACACCGGCCTCCCCGGCAATGGGAATGCGGGACACGAAGGTCGGGAATACGGCACGGGGCTTGGTCGCGCCGAGAAGGACGCGATCGTGGAATACATGAAAACATTTTAGGTTGAGTTATGAAATTGGAGTCGCCACTCACTATGAACCGACCCACCCCTGACCCCTCCCAGGAGGGGAACTATCGTCGCGCGTCCGTCGTTCTGTTCCCCTCCTGGGAGGGGTCAGGGGTGGGTTCATGGTGCCGATTCGTGGTCAAAGAACCACGGAGGCTTCCCATTAACCTCAAGGTAGGGCGCGTCACTCCGTGCGCGCCGCTCCCAAACCCTCCCAGGCCCGGCGCGCACAAAGTGACGCGCCCTACCTTCCTCCGTCCAGCAATCTCCAAACCATGAAAACCAAAACGAAGCGCAAAATCCTTATCACGGTCATCATGCTCATGGTGCTCGGTGGTGCCGGCGCGTTGTTCGGCTGGTATAAATTCTTCAGTGAGGAGGACCAACCGCCCTTCGCCAACGAAGCCGAGCGGTTCAAATACGGCTCCATCGGCGCAGAGTTTTCGCGCGGCCTGCCGTATTGGATCTGGGTGGTGATGCCGCGTATCTTTCCCGACTTGATGCCCGGCCCCGGAGGTTACAAATCTTTCGGTCTCGTCTGGGAAGAAGGGAAGGAAATCCCCGTTGGCTTCAGCAAGAAAGTCGTCGGCTTTCCACGCATCGCCAACAACTGCGCCATTTGCCACGTGGGCACCTGGCGCAGCAAGGAGGACGAAGTTCCCCACGTGGTCGTCGCTTCGCCCGCGAACACGGTTGATGTGCAAGGGCTGCTCCGTTTCCTGGCGAAGGCCGGCGACGATTCCCGTTTCAACGCCAGCAACATTCTGGAGGAGATTGACCGCGAGACCAAACTATCGTTCATCGACCGCCAGCTTTATCGCTTCGTCATCATCCCCTTCACCAAGCGGGCGCTGCAGGCCCAAAAGCAACAGTTCGCTTGGATGAACCGCCCCGGCTGGCCGGATTGGGGGCCGGGCCGTGACGACCCGATGAACCTCACGAAATATTTCATGACCTCGATGCCCGTGGACAACTCGACGGGTCAGGCCGACTTCCCGAGCAACTGGAACCTGCAATCCCGCAAAGGCACGAATCTTTTTCTCAACTGGAGCTGCGATACACCCGCCGTGCGTTCGGTGCTCATCGACTCTGCGCTCGGTCTCGGTGCGGCCCCGGACAAGAGCAATCCCATTGACCGGCTGAACTGGGCGCTCAAACGGCGGCGCTGGTTCATCAAACGAATGGAGGACCTCGACAATTTCCTCAGCACGCTGCCGCCACCAAAATATCCGTTCCCCATCGACGCGGCGCTCGCGGGGCAGGGCAAGCCGATTTACGACCGCCACTGCGCCGAATGTCACGACGTGGGCAAGCCGCGCACGAACAAGCCGATTCCCATCGAGGAGATCGGCACCGACCGCGAGCGCCTCGACACCTGGACCCAACCCGCCGCCGACCAGGCCAACGACGCGGTGAAGCGACTGGGCATCACTCGTCCGAACATGGTGAAGAATTTTGGTTACTGTTCACCGCCGCTCGACGGTCTCTGGATGCGCGCGCCCTATCTGCACAACGGTTCCGTGCCGACGCTGCGTGACTTGCTCGAACCGGTGGACAAGCGCCCGGCTTACTTCTACCGAGGCTACGATGTGTTCGACCCGGTCAACGTCGGTTTCATCTCGCATGCGCCGCCAGCCATCCGCGTTGGCTGGAAGCACGACGCAAAAGAACGCGGCAACGGCAACCAGGGGCACACCTACGGCACCGGGTTGAGTGACGCGGAGAAACAATCCTTGATTGAATATCTGAAAACCCTTTAGGCCATGCTCGAAAAAATCTTCCATACTGCCAGCTACCGGCGGAAACTTCCGGTCCCGTTCTTTGAAGTGTTGGACCAGGAACACGCCGCCCTCCACGGCGGCGCGACGACCACGTTCTCCTGGGACTTCGCGCCGGATCACCTGAAAGAATCCAGCGAGGAACTCCTTGCCAAAATCAAACTGCTGTTTCCCGCCGACGAGCAGGCCCAACTGCCCGCCTCCGCGACCAAGGAAGAGCGGGCGCGGTGGCTCAACAAATTGTTGCGAACACCGAGCTGCCTTTATCACGATCGTGATTTTCCCAAAGCCGGATTGAAAAAAGAAACGGTCGCGATGACCCGACTGGAGCTGGACCCAGCCGAACTCACGCGGCTCAACCGCCTCCTGCTGGAGGAGGCGTTTCCAGACCACATCAGAAAAATCTCGGACATTCATCTCGAAAGAATCTACCGGCAAATCCATGCCGGTGCCGGCAGCGCGGCACTCTGTTTTTCCGGCGGCGGCATCCGCAGCGCCACCTTCGCGCTCGGGGTGGCGCAGGGACTCGCGAAGCACGGAGTGTTGAAACATTTTGATTACCTTTCGACCGTTTCCGGCGGCGGCTATATCGGAAGCTGGCTCAGTTCGTGGATTCATCACGCGGGTGGAGTGGACGCGGTGTGCGACAAACTCAAAGCGGGCAAGCCTGATTCGGTCACCGATCCGGAGCCGGAACCGTTGAGCCATCTGCGCAAATACAGCAATTACCTCAGCCCGAAACTCGGCTTGTTCTCCGCCGACACCTGGGTGCTGGCCGCGACGTATTTGCGCAACCTGCTGTTGAACTGGGTGGTATTTGCGCCGATTCTGCTGGCGCTCTTCGCCTTGCCGCGCGTTCACGCGTCACTGCTGAACCTGACCCCGCCGGACTGGCTGATCGCGGCGGGATTTTTCTCCGGGTTTCTGCTGGCCGCGTGGGGCATGGCCTACAGTGCGATGAACCGCCCGGCGGCACGGGACGATTTACAGCGACACAGCCGCGGCTGGTTCCTGCGGCGCGACCAACAGAGCTTCCTCCTCTGGTGTTTGGCGCCGATGTGTGCGGCGGCGATTTGCATCACCACCTCGTGGTCGTGGGTGCAGAACGGCCTCGACACGGACACAAGCAACGCGGCCCTGAAATGGTTCCTGGGAATCGTCGGTGGAACGCCGGAAGTGAAGCCGGAAATTATGAACTATTGCCTGCTGGGCGCGGTCCTGCACTTTGCCGGCTGGCTTCTGGCGGAATGTTTTTTGCAGCGCTGGCGCGCCGGCAAGTGGGCCGATCTGCGCAAGGAATTTTTTCTCACGCTGGTCATCGGCGCGGTGGGCGGCGTTTTTTTGTGGAGTGCCGCATCCCTGAGTGTGCGGAATGCCAATTCTGCGCTGGGTTCGATGTTGTTCAGTTGTTTTGCCGCGCCGGTGTTTCTGATGTTGTTCCTCGTCGCGGCAACCCTCTTCATCGGCGTCGTGAGCGACGTGACTTCCGACGAGGACCGCGAATGGTGGGCGCGGATGGGCGCGTGGCTGCTCATCGCCATCGTCGGCTGGAGCCTGTTTGGTGCCCTGGTTTTATTTGCGCCCCTGGGATTGCTCGCGCTGCCGAAACTCCTTGGCGCGCTCGGCGGCATCAGCGGACTGTTCACCCTGATCGTCGGCCACAACGGCAGCACAGCGGCGAACAAGGAACGGAAAACCAAGGAAAGCCCGTTTGCCTTTTCTCTCGATAAGGCGCTGACCCTGGCCGCGCCGATCTCGCTCGCGGCGCTGGTGGCCGGCCTTTCACTCGCCACCAGTAGGCTGTTGGTCACGGCCGCGAAACCATTGAGCCCCTTGGTCTCCGACCTCAAAACCTACTCGGGGCTTCACGCGGGGAAGGATTTCTGTCAGGTCGTCAGCAGCGCACCGTGGTGGTTGACCGCCGGATTCCTCCTCGTCGGCGCTTTCGTGGGATGGTTACTTTCGCGATTCATCAACGTGAACAAATTCTCGCTCCACGCCATTTATCGCAATCGGCTCGTGCGCGCCTATCTCGGCGCTTCCAATCCCAGACGCGACCCCAATCCCTTCACCGGCTTCGACCCCTGCGACAATCTGCCGCTGCAGGAACTGCGCGATCCGGGCAACTCCGCGCGGCCGCAGCGGCCCTTGCACATCGTCAACATGGCGCTCAACCTCGTCACCGGCGAAAACCTCGCGTGGCAGGAGCGCAAGGCCGAGACCTTCACTGCCAGCACCCTGCACTGCGGGAATTTCCGGCTCGGCTACCGCTTCACCAAACATTACGCTTTGAGTCTGAGAAAAATCGGCCAGCCTAAAAACGGCCTTTCGCTTGGCACCGCGATGGCAGTTTCGGGCGCAGCGGCCAGCCCGAATCAAGGTTATCATTCCTCGCCGGTCGTCGCCCTGCTCATGACGCTGTTCAACGTCCGGCTCGGCTGGTGGCTCGGCAATCCCGGCGCGATGGGGCATGACACCTTTCACGACTCCGCGCCGCGTTCGCCCGTGCGCCACATGGTCAAGGAGGGACTGGGCCTCACCGACAGCACCAGCCCTTACGTTTATCTTTCTGACGGCGGGCACTTCGAAAATCTTGGCTTCTACGAAATGATCCTGCGCCGCTGCCGGCTCATCGTGGTCAGCGACGCCGGCTGCGACCCCAAATGCAACCTCGAAGACCTCGGCAACGCCATCCGCAAAGTGCGGGTGGACCTCGGCGTAAGAATTGAAATCAAGAAGTTCGACATCTTCTCGCGTATTGGAGACGAAGGGAAACGGCTCGGGAAATACTGCGCGGTGGCGGAGATTGATTACGGCAGCATCGATGAAGGCGCGAGGAAAGGGATACTGATTTACTTGAAGCCCGCCTTGTGCGGTGACGAGCCGCGGGACATCTACAATTATTCGCGCGCCAGCCAGGAATTCCCGCACGAGACCACCGGCGACCAGTGGTTCAGTGAATCGCAGTTCGAGAGCTATCGCGCATTGGGCCAATTCGTCATTGACCGGATTTACCAGGACCCATTACGTGCGCAACCCCTGGACGGCCAACCGGCAGATGAACTCAGTACGTTTGTCGCCCGGGCCTGCCAGTATGCCGAATGTCCTCCGCTTGACGGCTGGAAGGAAAAAGTCGAGGTCTCCTCCGTCAACTCGCCGATTGCAAAAACTGAATAGTGCGACGTCATCGACGCTGGCGTTTGCGGGGCGCGAAGACGCAAAGAAGTTCTGCTGTTTTCCCTGCGCCTTGGCGTCTTGGCGTCTTTGCGTTGAAAATGCTTTACGTCCTCCCTCACCCCGACCCTCTCCCCAAGGAGAGGGCGAATCGTTCGCCACTCCTTTGGAAGATCGGGCGTTGGAGTTGGCAGGAGAGTCACCGAGCAATCAGAGGTTGGGCGATGGCAGCTCCCGCTCCTTGGGGAGGGAATTGCCCGAAAGGACATTTCGCACATTAAACCCCTGAACCAGACGGGCGACGACGTAGCGCGGGCGTCTTCGCCTGCGAGTTGGCCAGGCGTCCCGCCGGGCGTTCGCGCTGGCAGCGGGACGCTGCCGCAACTCGCAGCCGGGACGGACTGCGCAACAGCGTTCATGGGAAGGGGCCGGGGTGAGGGAGAACGAGAGGTAAAAAGCTCAGATGGTTTTTTAACTCGTGCGGTGAGGGCGAACGTCGGCTAATCGCGTGTGGTTTGTTTGCCGAGATTGATGATTTTGTCGATGAGCTTGGGGTAGGGGATGTCGGCCTTTTTGGCGGACTCGGCAAAGTCTTCTTCGCGGGCGAGGATGGGATTGGGGTTGGCTTCGATGAACACGACTTCGTTTTGCGGGGTCAATCGCAGGTCGAGCCGCGCGTAACCGTCGATGGCGAGCAGCCGGTAGATTTTCTTGCAGATCGATTCGATGCGTTGAACGAGGTCCGCATCGAGTTCCTTCGCAAATTCATTTCGGATCCCCCAACGCTTGCGATACTCCTCGTCCCACTTGGCTTTGTAGGTGGCGAACTTGGGTTCGTCGGGCGGCACTTCCTTGAAGGTCAACTCGCGAATGGGCAACACCTGAAGGCGATGGTTGCCGAGAATGCCGACGTAAAGCTCCCGGCCCTCGATGTATTCCTCGGCGATCACGTCCTGATCAAATTTTTCGTGAATGAATGCGACGCGTTGTTTGAATTGCTCGTCATTTTCCACGAACGAAGCCTGGGCGATTCCGTAAGACGCTTCTTCCTTCAAAGGTTTTATGAAAATGGGAAAGGCAAGCCGGCTGGGGCGGGCGATGCGTTTGCCGCGCGGAATGATTGTGAAATCCGGAACGTGGATACGGTGATAACCGAGAATCTTTTTCGAGATGCCCTTGTTTTTGCACAGTGTCAGCCCGGTCGAGCCGCAGCCGGTGAACGGCACGTCCTGCAGTTCAAGAAACGAAACGATGTTCTGGTCGAACGCGCGATTGTTTTTGAACTGGTCGGCCAGATTGAAGATGATGTCGGGCTGAAAGCTTTCAATCTTCTGGCTGATCAAATCGGTGTCGTCGAAGATCGCCAGGTGCTCGTTCGGGTAGCCCAGCGTCGCCAGCGCTTCGAGGACGTTGGCTTCGGTTTCCCAATCTTTGGTCTTGAGTTCCTTGCTGAGATTCTGGTCCAGGGTGGTTGGCCCCATGGCGTCGAACAGCGCGAGGACTTTTTGTTTCTTCTTCACCGTGGGGATTATTTTGAACGTTTGAATTTGCCGGTGAACAGATAATTCATCACCAGCGACGTGATGTAAGAGGCGACTTGTAAGTGGAGTGTCGGGTCATCGTTAGCGACATAGAGATTGAGTTCATCACAGCGATCGATAAGCCGCGTCAACAAGCGATTCACGCGATATTTCTTCTCGTTTGTCCAGCGACAGGCGGAGTCCATGATGGGTTTGCGATGGGAGCGCAGATAGCGCGAAGCCCGTTCGCGATGCGCCTCTCCTTCGCCGGCTGCAAAGAGTTGTTTTAGATCGCGGTCGTAAAAATCAGGGTAGGAATCCTCGTAGAGTTTTCGTTTTCGCGCGTAGTAAGTTTTAAGTTTGAGGTTGAGACAATCGTAGTCTGTCGCGCGGATTGTGGGCTGGTGAACGGGCGGTTTGCCGGCAAGGGAGCGCATCAATTCGTCCACATACTCCAGTTTTTTCAATGCCTTCCAACCGCCAAAGCGCTCCCGCCAATCAAACTCGGGTGTGAGCCAGACGGCAAACGTTTCGGCGAAATCCTCATCGGGATGGCTCTGCGCGTACCAGTCGGCAAGATGAATGACGTAAGAACGGCTGTAGGGACGGGGACGGTAGGTGTCAGTTTCCTCGGTTGAGGCGAGGCCAAAGCATTGCTGCCATTTTTTCTTTTTGTAAAGTTGGTAAGCGTAGGAGTAGGCATGCGCCGCTTCGTGGCGCATCAGTTGCATGAACCACGGCTTGGTTTCGCCTTCGACTTCGAGAATGATTTTTCGCTCCAGTTTTCTCAACCGCTCGTGCGTGAGGAAGAACGGAATGAAAATCGCCGGAACACCGACGGGACAGAACCACTCATCGCCGACAAAACAAGGGGGATGAAAGACAAGATTCTTTTGCGCAAGCTCGTCGTATAACTGCTGGATCAAAGGCTGAAGTTCCGTGCCTTCGAGTTTCAGACCCAACTGCCGGATGTTCTTCTCCAACAATTCTTCATCGCTGAGATTGGCCCAGTCTGGTGAATCCATGCGGTGATGATTCTAGGGTTGCTTTGCCGGCTGGTCTTTGCGCGGGAATAACGGAGATACCTCGCCGATTGTGTGGCCAGCTTGCAAGCCGCCCCACTCAGCCAATGCGAATGTGTCGGGTGAACCGCTCAAGCCAAGCTGTGCGTAAATCTTCGTTGCTGTGCTAGGCAAAAACGGCCAGAGCAAAACCGCGAGGATGCGACAGCTTTCGGCGAGGTTGTAAAGCACTTCGTCGAGGCGTCCTGCTCGGGCCGGGTCTTTGGCGAGTTTGAAGGGCTCAGTTAGCTGGACGTATTGATTGGCGCGGACGACGAGCATCCAGATGGTAATCAGCGCACCTTGCAACAGATTATCTTTTAAATGTGCAATGGTGGACTTTGTTATGGTGCTTGCCCACTCAGCTAGCTCGTCGTGCTGCAGGGGAACGACACCGTTTCGATAGCGTTTGAGCATCGAAAGGGAACGGTTCACGAGGTTGCCCAGACCATTGGCGAGTTCGGCGGAGTAACGCGCCTGAAAACCGGCGTCGGTCCAGTTTCCGTCCGGGCCGATGTCGAGTTCGCGCACAACGTAAAACCGGAAGGCGTCCAACCCCCATTCGTTAATTACAGTGATGGGATCAACGATGTTGCCGGTGCTCTTGCTGATCTTTTCTCCGTCTTTCTGCCACCAACCGTGAGCAAGGATTTGTTTGGGCAATGGTAGCCCCATCGCTTTCAGCATGATTGGCCAATACACGGCATGAAATTTCAGTATGTCCTTACCGATGACGTGGATATCGGCGGGCCACAATGAGAGTTGAGGGTTGAGGGTTGAGGGTTGAGGGTTTAAGGCGTGGACAACCGTCGGATCACCGAGAGCAGCTGGAATGGTGACGTAGTTCACCAGCGCATCGAACCAGACGTAGGTGACGAAGTTGTTGTCGAAGGGCAGGGGAATGCCCCAGTTCAAACGGGACGCGGGACGGCTGATGCACAAATCTTCTAGGGTGTTGTTTTTCAGGAAGCCGAGAACTTCGTTGCGACGGTAGTCGGGTGCGATAAAGCTTGGGTTGAACTTGATGTAATCAATCAACCATTGCTGGTGATTTTTCAGGTCGAAATAATAATTCTCTTCCTCCAACTCGATGACTTCGCCATAGGCGGGATCGAACGTGCCATCCGGTCGGCGATCTTTGTCGGTGAGGAATGTCTCCTCCCTGGTCGAGTAAAACCCTTTGTAAGTCGCTTTATAAAATTGTCCAGCGGCGTGGAGCTTTGACAAAATCACCTGGACAACTTCCTTGTGTCGGGCCTCGGTGGTGCGGACAAAATCGTCGATAGTCAAATCCAGCCTGGCGGCGAACGATTTCCACGACGCGGCCAGTTCATCGCAATAGGCTTGCGGGTCTTTTCCTTCGGCTTGGGCGGCTTGCTGGACTTTTTGGCCGTGTTCATCAAGACCAGTAAGATAAAACACTTCCTCACCCAGGCTGCGGTGACTGCGGGCAATGACATCGCTGATGATTTTTTCGTAGGCATGGCCGAGGTGCGGCTGGCCGTTAACGTAATCAATGGCGGTCGTGATGTAAAATCGCTTGCTCATGCGCGACGGGAGTGTGGCGAAGGCGCGTCGGCTTGGCAATCACGGGAATTGGCGAGGGCGGGCCGCCGCAAACGGAAGTTGAATTGCGGCCGCCAATCTCCTAGCCTGTGCTCAAGTATTGATGCCGGGCTGCGTGCCGGCAGGCGCCCGGGCCATCAACGAAACCCAACTGAATCATGGATGATTTCTTCAACAAGCTGTTCGATGTTCTTCGATCAATACTGGACTACCACTTGTTCAAGGCGCTCACCGTGGCCGACCTGATCAAGTTATTCGTGTTGTTCGGCGTGGTCATCGTGGTGGAGCGCTTCCTGCGCCGGCATTTTACACTGCGCCTGCTCAAACGATCGCACTTCGAACCTTCCTTGCAATACGCGTTGGGCAAAATCATGGGCTACTGCTTTCTAGCGCTCGGCTTTTACATTTCGTTTCAGATGGCAAACATCGACCTGAGTTCGCTGGCGATCGTGGCGGGCGCGGTGGGGGTCGGGCTGGGATTCGGTCTGCAGAACATCATCAGCAACTTTGTCAGCGGCTTGATTCTCCTGGCGGAGCGACCCATCGCCATCGGCGACCGGGTGGAAATCTCCGGCGTGGCTGGTCAGGTCAAGAAGATCAGCTTGCGCAGCACGACAGTGGTGACGAACGACAACATCGCGATCATTGTGCCGAATGCTGATTTCATCACGCACAGCGTCACGAATTGGAGTTACGACGATCCCCGCGTGCGCTACCGCATCCCCTTCGGCGTCGCCTATGGAACGGATTTGAAAAAGCTGCAAGGCTTGATGATGGAAGTCGCCGCCGAACATCCGAAGGCGCTGAAAGAGCCCAAGCCATCCCTGTTCATGACCGGCTTCGGCGACAACTCGCTTAATTTCGAATTGGCGGTCTGGTCCTCGGAGATGACGGTCAGCCCGCGGACGTTTCGCAGTGATCTCAATTTTGCGATCGAACAGAAATTGCGTGAGAACAACATTGAAATTCCGTTTCCGCAACGCGACGTGCATCTGCGCTCGGGTTCGTTCGTCTCGTCATCTCCATCTCCTGAAAAGTCATGATCCGAACCACGCCCGTCCCAATTCCTTTCCCATGAACCATGCCGGGCCTGTCTCCCAATCCTTGTCCCAGGTGGGACAAGGATTCGGAGTGCCGGGTTCATGGCCAGGATGCGCGGCAAGATGGACGTGGAGGCTGCCCATGAACCTGCCACCCGCTCACCCACCCCTGACCCCTTCCCAGGAGGGGAACAAAGCGAGCGTGTGCTGCTCCCCTCCTGGGAAGGAGGTCAGGGGTGGGTTCAGGGGTTCGATTCGCGCACTGCGATCCGTGGAATCTCGCTCGTCAAGGACGAAAAAAGCAGTAGTGTTGGAGCGTGCAGTTGGGGACGCCGACATTGGAGAAGGTGGTTGCAGGCGCGCAGGCTTATATTCTGCGAAATTGGCGGCGCGCGTTGCGTCTCCGCGAACGGCTGCGCTTCAGCGAGGAGACCTTTCACTTGATCCTGGCGGGCGCCGTGGGCGTTCTCGGCGGCTTCGTCAATCTGCTTTTTTACCTCTGCACGGAATCGGTTACGAAATTATTTTTGCGTCACACGGGCGACCCGGTTGAAGTGGCCGAGATTCTGGGTTGGTGGCAACGATTGTTGGCGCCGACGTTGGGCGGACTGGCAGCCGGACTGGTTTTGTATTGGGGACTCCGCATTGCCGGGCAGAAAGGTTCGAGCAATTTGCTGGAGGTGGTGGTCGCGGGCGACGGTCGGCTGCCGTTTCGCGTTGGGATAGTCAAGACGCTTTCCTCCCTGTTGAGCATCGGTTCGGGCGCGTCCATCGGACGTGAGGGAGGCATCGTGCAACTGGCCGCCACGCTGGCTTCCAAGGGCGGACAGCTTGCGAACTGGCAACCTTACCGCCTGCGATTGCTGGTGGCCTGCGGCGCGGCATCGGGCATTGCCGCGGCTTACAATGCACCCGTGGCGGGCGCGGTGTTTGCCGCGCTGATTGTGCTGGGGAATTTCTCGATGAACATGTTCGCGCCGCTGGTGTTTGCCTCGGTCATCGCCTCGATTGTGTCCCACAGTTTTTTTGGCATGGAGCCGAGATATGTTGTGCCGACGTTTGCGGTCACCCGTTTGACTCAACTACCGTGGTTTTTGTTGCTGGGCATTCTGGCGGGAGCGACGGGTGCCGCCTTCCTGAAAATGCTTCATTGGTGCGAAGAACGGTTTCAACGCCTGCCGCTGCCCATTTACGCCCGCCTGGCTCTGGGTGGATTGGCAGTGGGAATCATCGCGCTGGCCTATCCCGGTGTGTGGGGCAACGGCTATGTTATGACGAACCGGATTTTGCACGGTCAATATGCCGGAGAATTATTTCCCGTGCTATTCCTGACGGGTCTGCTCCTCGCAAAAGTACTGGCCACTTTGGCGACGGTTGGTTCGGGCGCCGTCGGCGGGGTGTTTACGCCCACCTTGTTCTTGGGTGCGGGTCTGGGATGCGTGTTCGGCACGGCCTTGCACGAATTGGGTCAGGCTGGCGGGCTGCCGACCGGCGCGTTTGCGCTGGTGGGAATGGGGAGCGCGCTGGCGGCGACCACGCATTCGCCGTTGCTGGCGATGATTTTGGTGTTCGAGATTTCCTTGAATTATTCGCTGATGCCGCCGTTGATGCTGGCGTGCGTTGTTTCGTCACTGCTGGCGCGCCGGCTGCATCGGGAATCCATCTACACGGCGCCACTACAACTGACCCAGTTGACCGCCGACCGGGAAAGCGCGCGCATGGGTACTGCGACTGAGCAAACCGTGGGCGAACTGATGCGCGAGCCGGTGCCGCCGGTGCGTGAGAATGTGAAGTTGCGGGAGATCGCCGAACGTTTCCTGTCCAGTTCGAATAATTTTCTCCCGGTGGTGGATGCCAAAAGGCGGCTGCTTGGCATCGTGGCGCTTCAGGATTTGAAGGAGTATCTCAACGCCGGGGAGGAGATGAGCGCGGTGATTGCCTACGACGTGATGCGTCCGCCGCCACCGTGCGTGACACCCAATCAACGGTTGCTGGAGGCGTTGCCGACGGTGCTCGCCAGTGAACAGCGGAACGTGCCCGTGGTAAACTCATTCAAGGAATATCGACTGGTCGGCGCCCTGGCACGCGCTGAAGTGCTGGGACTGCTTTCCGAAGCGATTGCCGCGGGCCGCCAGGGCAAAGCGTGAAACGTGAAATCGTGAAACGTGATGCGGACTCAGATAAATGCCAACACACCCAGGACCGTTGCCAGCAACCAGATGAGCAGCACCGCGCGGACCGGACTCAAACCACGCCGCACCAGGCGATGAGAAAGATGATTGGTGTCTCCAATGTAAAACGGTTGACCGCGGCGCCAGCGCAAGGCGACCACCCAGACCAGATCGAGCAGCGGGATGGCCAGAATCAGCAACGGCGTCAACACCGCCAGGACTCGGGGATTCTTCTGCGTATAAAAGTGAGGGAGAATGGCCAGCACCGCGAGCAGGTAACCCACCAGATGACTGCCCGCATCGCCAAGAAACGCGCCGGCCTTCGGAAAATTGTACGGCAGGAAGCCGAGCAACGCGCCGCAGACCAGCAGCGCCAGCAGCGCCACGAGATATTGCCCGCTCACGGCGGCGAACGCGGCGAAACAAAACGCGCCGATGGCACCCAGACCTGCGCAAAGACCGTTCATGTTGTCCATGAAGTTGAAGGCATTGATGACGGTCAGAATCCACAAAACCGTGATGGCGTAGCTGAACGCGATGCTGGGCACAAACAAGGTCACGCGCACGCCGGCGCCGGCGACAATGGCCGCGATGAAAAGCTGTCCCGCGAATTTCACGGAGGCGCGCAATTCATATTTGTCGTCCCACAATCCCAGCGCGACCATCGTCACCGCGCCGAAAAAGATCGCGGCCAGTTCCTTGCGGCGCGCCCCCAAGCCGTGAGTCAAGGAGGTGGTTTGCAAACCGGTGAGGCCGGATTGGATGAGCAAGATCGCGGCGACGGTGGGCACGAGTATTCCGGTCAGCACGGCCAATCCGCCCGCCAGCGGGATGGGCGATTGGTGAATCTTGCGATGGCCCGGATCGTCCACCAGCCCGATGCGCAAACACCAGGCCCGCCACGCCGGCAACGTCAGAAGCGCGGTCAGCCACGCGCCGCCGAAGGCCAGCAGATAAACGTTGAATGGAAAACTCACGTGTGGGTCAGGTGTTTTTCAGCGGCCAGTTTCAAGTAAAGCGCATAAAGATCGGCCACCATGCGATTGACGTCGAAGCGTTCCTTGACCATTTGTTGGCCGCGGCGTCCCAGACGCTCGCGCAAGCTGGAATCACGCGCCAGTTGCAATAGCCGCGCGGTTAATTCCGAGGTGTTGCCGGGAGACAAAAGAAATCCTGTTTCATCAGTGATGCAGATTTCTTTGGCGCCGCCGCAGTCGTAAGCAACCACAGGTCTGGCCGCCGCCAACGCCTGCGGCAACGCGCGGGGCAGACCCTCTCGCAAGGACAGATGCACAACTGCATCCATGATACCAACCAGTGACGGAACTTGTGCCGGGGGAACAAGTCCGGTGAAAATGAATTGTCTTTCCAGTCCCATGGCGCGGGCCTGATTTTCGAAACGCCGCCGCCAGGGACCATCGCCAACGAGCAAGAACTTGATCTGCGGACACTCCTGCACCAGTGCCGAAGCGACGCGAAACAAATCCTCGTGCCCTTTTAATTTGAACAGCCGGGCGATTTGGCCGACGACGAAGTCGGTGGGCGCAATTCCGAGGCTGGCGCGCAATGCCGGGTCGTTGGTGGTTGACAAATACGGAGCCAGGTCGAATCCGCTGAGGATGGTTGTGAACTGATCGCGCCTGCCGATACCCGCGTTGAGATATTGCTCAGTCATGGCGTCGGCGACGCTCACAAAATGCGTTGTGACCCTTCCGGCCAACCGTTCCGCCGACAAGAATATCCAGTTGGAAAGCACTCCTTGAAACGGGCCGAACGACGGGCCGTGAATGGTGTGGACGATGATGGGCACTCCCGCGCGCGCCGCCGCCAGCCGCCCCAACACACCGGCCTTGCCGCTGTGCGTGTGCACGAGGTGCGGCCGTTCGGTGCGGAACAACGCGGTCAAATGTCGCATGGCCCGACAGTCCTTCAACGGATGCACCGGCCGCACCAGTTCGGGCAGGACCCTCAACGAGCCAGGTGAGTTTACGAATGCTGATTCAAGCGAGCCTTCACTGCCAGGGGACGCTCCGGAGATCAGGTTTACTTCCAGACCGGGTTTCTGTTGCAAGCCCAAGACTGACGCAATGGTGTTTTCCTGGGCGCCGCCAACAATGAGTCGGGTGATGACGTGGGTGACGCGCATCCGCTCTTCATGTTCAGGGCGAGCCGTCTTTGAGTTCCTTGAGTCGGGCGCTGATGGATCTTCGTTCTTCGGTGTTGGGCGGCGCGTGCTTCAAATACAGCTCGTAGTTTTTAATGGCGTTTTGCCAGTCCTTTTTACGGAAGGCAATTTCACCCAGACCGTAATAGACCTGGAACGCCGACGGGAAGGCGGTTCTCAATTTCTCGTAATCGCTTTGCGCGGCGTCCAGTTCGTCGATTTGCAGATTGGCAATGGCGCGGTTCAGCAGCGCGGCGTTGTTGTCCGGCTGCAATTCCAAGAGGCGGGTGAGGGGCGCAACCGCTTCCTTGAAGGTCTTGAGTTGAATGCACAGGGCGCCCTTGCTCAGCAGCGCCTGCGGATCGTCCGGCGCGAGGCTCAACAGTTTCTCCACCGTGGTCATGGCTTCGGCATGGTGGCCGAAGGCCATCTGGACCTGCGCGACCGCCGCCAGCAAATTCTTGTCCTGAGGATATTTGGTGAGAGCTGCCTGCAGGATATCGTCCGCCGCTTGCGAATTGGTGCTGGCAAATTGCGCGCTGGCTTCGAGCCGGATCAACTCGATCTGGTTGGTTTGATCCAGCGGAAAAGTTTCGGGATGCGCGCGAATCTCCGCCACCAAATCCAGCACCTTGCCGGGCATCCGCCCCATGATCATCAACTGACCAAGCCATAACCGCGCCGCCAGATGGTCCGGCGCGAGCGCCGCCACGCGATCAAATTGCTGGACCGCCTGGCGATAGTTTCTGCCTTTGGTAAAGATGCGGCCTTGCTCGAAACAAAAATTCGGTTCATCAAACGGGCCGTTGGCGCGCATGATTTGTTCCCAGTTGCTGTACTTGGAAAACCTGTCTTCGATGGTCTTGGCAACATCCACGGTTGATTTCTTGCCGGCGCGCCGGTCGCGATTGTAGTCGAGATTGATTTGCGCCACCACATTGTCCGGGTTCAGTTCCACCGCGCGCTGGAAGTGGGCTGCGGCATCGTCAAATTGACCGCTCTTTTGCAACTCGACACCCCAATAGTTAAGGGCGCGTGAATAGTACGTGCTGACCAGCGTCGCCGCAAAACCGCGCTGTTTCACCAGTCCGGGCAACGGCGACAGGACATCAGTTCCAATCTGCTTCCAGAAGTTTTCGTTCTCGGAGATTTCATCCGGAGTCGACGACGGCGCGTTGATCGAGTTGGTGGTATAGGTTTTGAGCTGATACACGAGCCCGTGCGGCCGCATGTAGAATTCCTCGAAGTAGTAACCGAAGCTGGGATGCAAATAGTACACCTCGTTGCTGCGGCTGAGGTCAAACATCATTTTCATCAAACTGACATCATCAATCAACCCGGTGGGGTTGTTGGTGGAGGTGCGATACGGCCAGCGTTGCGCATATCGTTTGCTCAAAAACTCATGGTACTTCGCCAGCTTCAGCAAACGCGTGTCCAGCAGGAGGTAGTCATCCACCGTTTTGTTTCGATGCAGCGTGGCCGTGAGCAGATACAATTCGGTCGGATCGTCGCTGAGCACCACAGCGTTTTTGGGGAGGGATTTTGCCTGCAGTTCGGCATACTGACGCAACGGCACCGCGCTGTTCGCCCGGATTCTGGGCAGGTTCTGGTAGATCAACGCGGCCGGCCCGCCCACCAGCGCGAGCCAAAGGATCACGGTGATGACTCCATTCGTGGCTCGCCGTAAAAAACCCGCGCGTGAACGCGGCCCGGAAGGTTCCGTGCCGAAGACGAGTAGAAAATACCCGCTAAAATAACCGATGCTCAGCGCACCCAGATAATACAGCGTCAGAAAGGATGTGCGCAGCCCTATCTCCATGGATAATTTGCGCGGACTGAAAACCGAATCAAACGCGGCCACCACACAAGCAACCAGAAACAAACCATGAACGAGATGAAACATCCATGTCGTCAGCTTGATGCTGATGGCGTTGGTATCCCCAAGGGACGACTTCCAACGGATGCCCATGACCACCACCGGCAGTAATGAAGTCAAGGCGAGCAATAACGCCACGTATTTCGGCAGGGCAAGCGCGTTGCGCACCATGCTCTTTTGACCGACCAGGTTGGCCTTCAAGGCCTGCCAAAACGTTGCATCCGACAGGCTCGACGCGCTGTGCAGCAGCGGCAGCAGGAGATACAACAGCAGTCCCACCGCACCGCAAGCGGCCAGGCGGCCAATGAAGCGCCATTTGAAAAAACCCGTTCCTTTGATCCAAATTAACGCGACGAGAAACGCCGGCGCAAAACCGATCATTGCCCAGTTGTTTGGAATCGCCAGTCCATATACCAACGCGAACTTCGTCAGCCACGACTCCTGTTGCGTGACGCGGTATTCCAGCAGACACCGGATGACGTACGCGAAGAGCAGCAGGTCAAACATCTCCGAGGTGCCCGCCGTCGCATTGTCCCAGAATGACAACTGCAGACCGCAAACCAGCACCGCCAGCACGGGCGGCAGCCAGGCGCCGGGAATCGACAGCCGCGCAGACGGACTGTGCTCGCGCAAACGCTGTTCGCGGGTCCGATCATGAGGCAGCAACATCACCGACCGCGCCAGCAACGCCAGCGTCAGCACCGCGCAAATCGCCGCCAGAAGATTCAAGGCTTGCGGTTGCCAGCTCATCGGCAGCCAGCTCAGGGGATAAGTGACAACAAAATACAGCGGCCAGTAAAAGGGAAGTTGTCCGTCCCACCGTCCCAATTGAATGATCTGACCGAGGTTGCCAAGCGTCACCCAGCGATTCAGCGTCACCAGATACAACACCAACACTCCGGCAGCGACCAGCCACGGGAGAATTGTGGAAGGAGGATTCCTCGTGTTCGACTCATGTTTGTTTGTCATGCGGTGTTCACATTGAAAACCAGGCCGGCCAACTTGGCAAGGCTAGATTACCATCAGCAGCACGATGCTATTCTCCGGACGGGCTGTCCTTGCGACGCAAATCCGCCACACATTCCACATGTTGGGTTTGTGGAAACATGTCCAGCGGAATGACGCGCGCCAATTCAAAGACACCGTCGGCGCACAAAACGTTCAAGTCCCGCGCCAGGGTTGCCGGGTGACAGGAGACATAAATGATCTGGCTGGGTCGCGTTTGACGCAACACTTGCAAGCTTTCCGGTGAACATCCTTTGCGTGGCGGGTCGAGCAATACCGTCGTGCTCGCTGGTGGGAAGCGCGTCAAGAGCGACGGCAACAAATCCTCCGCCCGGCCCGCGATGAACTCGCCATTCGTGCGGCTGTGCGCCGTCGCATTTTGTCGCGCGGCGGTGATGGCCAGGTTGTCCAACTCCACTCCCACAAACGACTCCACCAGGTCGGCCAGTTCCACGCTGAAAAAACCGACGCCGCAATAAACGTCCACGAGAAATCGCCCTGTTGGAGTCCAAGCTTCAGCTTGTTCCCGGCGGGGCGACATTTCCTGGCAAGCTGAAGCTTGAACTCCAACGCTTCGCAAACGCTCCCGCACCACCTCGACCAGCTTGGGTAGCAGGAAAAAATTATTCTGGAAAAACGAATCGCGCGGCACCTCCCAGCCTTCCGGCGCGACTCGCAGAACAACCTTGATGCCGCCTTTGGGTGGCGGATGCGCGCGCACTCGTTGAATCTCTTGATTCAACGCCGGCTCGGCGATCTTGCATTCTTCGATGTCCACCACTAGCCGGTTGTCCGCGCGAATGAAGCCGATGTTCAGCTTTTGCTGCGGCTTGTTCCACTGGCTGCGGATCATGATGCGATTGCGGTAGCCGTAAGGTTGCGGACAGGGAATCACTGGCGCGACAAGGTCGGGGGCGAATTTCCCAACCCGCTCGAACAAATCCGCGATCTGCTTGTGCTTGATGCGCAACTGCGCTTCGTAGGCGATGTGCTGATACTGGCAACCACAGCAATCACCGAAGTAACGGCACGGCGGCGTCACGCGCTCCGGCGACGGCTGAACTACTCGGAGCAAACGAGCGCGGGCAAACTTCTTTTTGATCTCGGTAATCTCGGCCTCGACGAATTCGCCGAGGAGCACGAACGGGACGAACACAACGAAGTCGTTCCGTCGTGCGACGCCCTCGCCGCCGAACGCGATGTCCGTAATGCTCAATGAAACAATTGTGCCCGGAGACAAATTCACCCGCGCACGTTACGCGCGGGTGGAATCATGGAAAAGGCTTTTGTCGGAGCGATGAAGAGTTTACAGGCGATCTCGGTATCAGGCCGCTTGCGGCTAATCCCATCGAATCTCTATCTGATCACTAAAAAACACTCCACCCCAAAAACTGCCACAGCGCGCCCAACCTGATCGTTCACGACCATCTCGGTCGCGCACCTTAAAAAAATAAATGATCTGGTTTCGGCTATTCGTCCAGAACTTGAATGGTCCTGTAAAAAACATGTACCGCTGCTTCTTCTCCACAATTTCAAATTCATTCTCATCCGCCCACTTCTTCAAAATAACTTTCGATCGTCTGTCGAACCACCAATAGACGGTGACAAATAAAGCAATGGCGAACGAGCCTATTACGAGCGGCAATATGATGTCTTTATCCATACGCGCTGGCGTTGTCTTAACGTTCTAAGTAGGCCGCGCGTATTGCAGCCTATCTGGTTTCACGGTGCGACTGTATTCTGGGCGTAGGTTTCTGTCCAGCACGGCATTCCTCCTGAAATGAGCGTTGAACGGGCAACAAAAGAGGGAGCACAGTTCTTCGCTCCAAGTCCCATTAACACCCGGCTTTAGCCGGGTGAGGAGAACAACTTCGCCACCTAACCGCTTCAGCGGTTTGCTGAATTCGGCAAACCGTTGAAACGGTTTCTTGGTGTCTCCGGCCAGCCACACCCAACTGAAGTTGGGTGTTAATGAAAGGGTTTGTTGCTGCTTGTCTTATCGCCAAATCACTTCATTTCGGATGCGGTGTCTGCTCGTAATGTCTCCTCAACAAGTCATCGCCGAAATCATTTTCGAAATCGCGCCAGACGGCGTGGATGTGGTTCGCGTCGTTCTGCGTGTTGTCGTATTCCATCAGAAACGTCGGGCCTTGAATGCGATAATAATGCTTCTCGCCTCGTTCCAGTCCACCCGCCCAAGCAAAATAGACTTTGCTGAAGCCCGCCTTTCGGATTTTTTCGAGATCACGGTCGGCCACTTCCGCGCGATGGCGATAGACATATTCCCGAATCAACTCCAGCAACAGTTTGCTTTGGTCCTTGTTCATCCGGGAAGCGGGCAGGCCGGTCGTCGCCAGAATTCTTGCCTTGCGCTCCGCGCCAGTGATGATGTCCGCCGGTGCGGTGTTGGTGTAAATCGCGGTTTTCTTTTGCTCATCGTTGAATGATTTCACCAATTGCCGGGCGAGGTCTTCCTCCACGGCCAAAACTCGCAATCCCTTTCGCGGCCCTTGGCGGACTTCGGCTGGGTTCGTGCCCATGAAAGACGGCGTGGCCGCAATGTCATTTCCATTCGCGATGGTGAAGTTGATCGAGAGATGATGTCCTTCGACGCGCCAGGCCCAAGTTTCCTTGTCGCCGGGCTTGCCGAAAATCGACACGAAGTATCGCTCGGGATCGCGCGCCGGACCTTTGCCTTGCTCCAGTTCGCGCAGAATATCTTCGAGGCTCATGATCGTGACCGCCTTCGCATAGCCGCGCTGGCTAAGACCGGAAGCGAGGAGCGCGTGCGCCAGATTTCGCTGCGCCGGCGTCATTTCTTTGATGGGAAGTCCCTTGCGTTCTTTGGGAATGAAATGCCAGTTTTTGCGTTCCTCATCCCTCAATTCAAACCGCGCCTTGGCCTGCTGTTCCGAGGTCAGCGACGCGAGAAAATTATTTGCCGCGTCGCTCATTTCTTCGGCCGGTGAATGCGCCGAAGCCCGGAAGACAATCGCAAGGAACAACGAGACGACGACACAGACCAATCGGGAATTCTTCATGTCGTCCAGTCAAACGAATCGTCGCCAAAACGCAAACGGAAAATCATTCTTGTTCCTAGACATACACATTGTTGCCGTTTGAAGTTCGCGCTGGCGATCCACGAAAAGCCCCTCACCCCGTCCCTCTCCCCATCGGATGGGGAGAGGGTGCTGTTTTAGGGCGGGTGAGGAGAATTGGCAACTTACGCCCGTTTTGCTTGCGTGCTCTGACGTGACGCTTACTGTTCCGCCAGTGAAGATTCTTTTTATCGGCGACATCGTGGGACAGCCGGGCCGGCGCGCGGTCAAAGAACTCGTTCCGAAATTGCGGGAACAGCACGGCATCGACCTCGTGATTGCCAACGGGGAAAATTCCGCCGGTGGTTCGGGCATCACGCCGGACATGGCGAAGGAAATCTTCTCCGCCGGCGTGGATGTCATTACCAGCGGCGACCATCTTTGGGATCAAAGGGAAGTCATCGAACTCCTGGAGAACGAGCGCCGCTTTCTGCGTCCGCTCAATTACCCGCCGGGAACGCCGGGGCAGGGGAGTGCGGTTTTTGAAAGCAGAAAGCAGAAAGCAGAAATCGGAAATTCGATTTCAGTCGCCGTTTTGAATTTGCAAGGCCGCACGTTCATGCCCAATCTCGAAAACCCTTTTCACGCAGCCCGAGCCGAGGTTGAACGTCTGCGCCAACAGACGAAAATCATCTTCGTGGATTTTCACGCCGAGGCGACGTCGGAAAAAATCGCGCTGGCGCGGATGCTCGCTGGCCAAGTGAGCGCGGTCATCGGGACGCACACCCACGTGCAAACCGCCGACGAGCAAATCTTCCCCGGCGGCACGGCGTATCTGACCGACGCCGGTTTCACCGGCCCGCACGACAGCGTGATTGGCCGCGAGATCGAGCCAATCATCAAGCGATTTCTGACCAACCAGCCGCAGAAGTTTGAAGTGGCAAAGAACCGTGTGCTGCTCCAAGGTGTCGTCGTGGAAATCGAAGCAGCGACCGGTAAAGCTGTGAAGATTCAGCGCCTCTCCGAAGCGATTTAAACCTGCACACGGAAAAGTGCCGGATCGCCTGATTGCCAACGTCTGCTGACTTGACCGGCCACAACCGCGTCGTCAACCAAACCCTTGGAATTTTGCATTTCAGCGACCCATCTACGACCGAAATGGCCGGTTGTTCAGCAGAAAAGCATCTCGTATGGGATCGACAAAAGCGCAAAATAAAAATGCTCGCCAGAGACAATGCGAGTTGATAGTGTGAGCCGTAGATGCCCTCCGCCAGCAAGCCCAGGCCGGGACGACCGCTTCGGATATTGGTCGTCGATGATGAGCGTTTGTTGCGCGAATCCGTCAACATGTTGCTCTCCTACGATGGCCATCAAGTGGAACTGGCAAACGACGGCGACGAGGCGCTCGTAACACTTGCGGCCAAACCATTCGACGTGGTGCTGACCGACTTTGAAATGCCGAAGATGCGAGGGGATCACCTGGCGGTTGCCATCAAGGAGCGGTGGCCGGAATTGCCGGTCATTATGCTCTCGGCTTACGGAGAAATCTTCAAAGCTGAGGGCAAACAGTTTCCAGGCGTTGACCTCATCCTCAGCAAACCATTCCTGCTGGCAACGTTGCGGCAGGCGCTGGTCACCGTGCTCGGGACAGAGCAGGGCGAGGCGGGTCCGCTCACCCCGCCCTCGAAGGATGCTCCCGTCCATCGCAAACGTCCGGGCAAATAAGCTGGCGCGTTCTGACCTTGCGCAAATCCGCTCGCGCGCTATCCTGTCAAGCATGACTGCAGCATCTGTTGACGTGACGCGCCATGGTCGTATCACCGCGCTTGGAAAACGCGTCCTGGCCGGCGGCGCCATCAACCGCGAAGAAGGTCAATGGCTTTTTGATCTGGAAAGCACGGCGGATATTTTTGATTTGATGTCGTGGGCCAACCGTATCCGCGAACATTTCAAGGGCAACAAGATTCATCTGTGCTCCATCGTCAACGCCAAAGCCGGCGCGTGCTCGGAGAATTGCAGCTTCTGCGCGCAATCGTCGTTCTATCAAACCGGTTCGCCCAAATACGGCTTTGTCGATCCCGAACCTGTACTCGAAGCCGCCGACGAAGCGAACCAGAACGGTGTGACTGCCGTCGGCCTGGTCGCCGCGTGGAAAGGCTTGAAAGAAGGCCCGATGCTCGACGAGGTTTGCGACCGCATCCGCGAATTGAAGGCCAGCGGCAAGACGCGACCCGACGCCTCGCTCGGCATCATCAAAAGCCAGAAGGTGGCGGATCGCCTGAAGGAAGCAGGGCTCGAATGTTACGGCCATAACCTCGAAAGCTCGCGTCGATTTTTTCCGCAGACCTGCACGACGCACACGTACGAAGACCGCGTCGAGACCATCGGCTATTTGAAAAAGGCCGGCCTCAAAATTTGTTCCGGGGGCATCATCGGCATGGGTGAGACGCGCGTGGACCGCTGCGATCTCGCGTTCTCGCTGAAAGAAATCGGCGCCAATGTCGTGCCGATCAACATTCTCAATCCCATCCCCGGCACCCCGTTTTAAAAGAACGAACCGCTGCCGGTCATGGAGATTTTGAAGACCATCGCCTGCTTCCGGTTCGTTTTGCCGCGACAGGAAATCATGATGGCCGGTGGACGCACCGTGAATTTGCGCGACGCGCAAAGCATGGTCTTCCTGGCCGGCGCGAGCGCGCTGATGGTCGGCAATTACCTCACCACGCTCAATCAGCCCGTCGAGAAGGACCTGCGAATGCTCAAAGACCTCGGCTTGGATCCGAGCTGGGACAAACACGGGTTCAGTGATCAGGAAGAAAACAGCGGTGGTTTTGAAAAAGAAATTGGCCAGACGGCAGCGGTCCTGGTGACGTAAAACTAAACTGGCCCTGCCTTGATTTGCGTTTGGATTCAACCCTTCCTCCCGTGCCCAGCCAGAACCGCCAGGAATAGATTTGTGTTTTTATCATCGGCAGGACATAGGTGGGTCGGTCACGCGAGCTTGTTGCGTGTGTTGGCATTTTTTTTGTTGTGGGCGACTGGAACTGGTCTCCAGGCCGCTAACGGCCAAAGCGCTTCAGCGGAGCCTTTCGAGGTCTCGCAGGTCGAGGGTAATTGGCAGCAGAACAGCGTCACCGCCATTGTCCAATCTCACGACGGTTACCTTTGGCTGGGCACCTACCACGGCCTGGTGCGCTTTGATGGCGTGACCTTCACCGTGTTCGATTCGGGCAATACGCCGGAATTGCCGAACGGCCGCATCACCAGCCTGTACGAAAGCCCGGACCGCGTGCTGTGGATCGGTCATGAAACCGGCCAGGTCACGCGCCTGGCGGACGGCCGCTTCCAATCAGTCCATCTGGGGTCTAACTGGGCGGGCGGCGCCCTCCAGGCGATCACCAGCGACGAGGCGGGCGACGTGTGGCTGATGAACGACACCGGAACCCTGTTGCGTTTGCGCGATGGCAAAACCGCCCGAACGCCCGGAGGCGCCTCGGCCATGATGATTGCGACCTTGGCGCGGACGAAGGACGGCAGGCTTTGGATGGCGTCCAGCGGCAAAGTGGCTACGTTGGATCAGGGCAACGTTGTGCCCGTGGTCTTTCCGGGAGACCAACCAAACGCCATTTATGAGCGGGTCTTTGCCGCGGAAGAGGGCGGGGTGTGGGTGCTGGGGAACGGTCGTCTCCGTAAGTGGCGCGAGGGTGGGTGGGCCACGGAGGTCGAAGGCTTTCCCCGCGAGTTTGGGGTCGTCAACCTGCTGATCGAGACGCGCTCGGGACTGCTCGTGGGCACACAGCGAGAGGGTCTTTACCTGCTGAGATCCGGCGCCGAGCCGCTCCACTTCACCCGCACCAACGGCCTGTCACACGATTGGATCCGGGCGCTCGCCGTGGATCAGGAGGGCAATTGCTGGATCGGCACCGGGACGGGGTTTGAAGGCTTGCGTCCGCGCAAAGTCCGGATGGTGTCGCCTCCGGATGGCTGGCAGGGTTTCGGAGTGCTCTCGTTCAGCGTACATTCGGATGACACGGCCTGGGTGGGCACCGAAGGCGGCGGTCTGTATCGTTATGACGGTCAGCAATGGACTGTGTTGGGCCAAGCGGCCGGACTCAAGAGTCCCTTCATTTGGTCCGTGCTGGAAACCAAACAGCAGGAACTGTTCGTCGGCACGTGGGGTGGTGGGTTGTTTCGCTGGAACGGCGCGCGGTTTGAGTCGCCAGGCGACCTGCGCAACATAACCGCGCCGGTGGCTGCTTTGTACGAAGGCCGGGGCGGTGAACTTTGGATCGGCACTCATGAAGGGTTGTATCGCTATGAAACCGGCAAGCTGGTCTGGTTTGCCGGCAAGGACAAGCTGACGCTGCCGGACGTGCGGACGATCACAGAGTCTCCGGATGGGACGCTGTGGTTTGGCATGTCGGGCGGCGGCCTGGGGTCCTTGCGGAAGGGTGTGTTGAAGCAGTTCAGGCAAAACGACGGGTTGGGCAGCGACTTGGTCAGTTGTTTGTATGCCGACCCGGACGGCACACTTTGGATTGGCACGACGGACAACGGCCTGACCCGGCTGGCCCGGGGAAAGTTTTCCATCATCAGCGCCGCGCAGGGATTGCCCAGCAAGATCATGAGCCACATCGTGGCGGACGGCATTGGCCACTTTTGGTTGGGCACACAGGGCGGCATTCTGCGCGTCAGCAAATCCGACCTCGAACGTTGTGCCGGGGACCAGACCAGTTCCGTCCATTGCCTGAGCTATGGCCGGGCGGAGGGATTGAGTGCGCCAACTTGTTTGGGTGGATTTCAACCCGGTGCCTGCAAGAGTGCGGATGGGCGACTCTGGTTTCCCACCGTTAAAGGCCTGGCGGTGGTGGACCCGGCTAATGTCACCACCAATTCCGTGCCGCCACCCGTGGTCATTGAAGCTCTGTTCGTGGATGGCGTGGCGTCGGAAAACTGGATGCACGCGAACCCAGACGTTGCCCCCGGCTCATCCCACACGTTGGTGCAACCGGCGACGCAGCCACCTGTGGAACGGCCGAACGAACTTGCCCCAGAGATCGCCAAGCCACTGCGCATTCCGCCGGGGCACCGGCGCTTCGAGTTCCACTACACTGGTTTGAGTTTCGTGGCGCCTGACAAAGTCCGCTTTCGTCGCAAGCTGGAAGGTTTGGAGCACGACTGGGTGGATGCGGGCGTCACGCGTGTCGCGGAATACAGCTACCTGCCTCCCGGCGACTACACCTTCAAGGTCATCGCCTGCAATAACGACGAGGTTTGGAACGAGGCTGGCGCTTCGGTCGCTTTCACCTTGCTGCCGTATTTCTGGCAGACGCTCTGGTTCCGGGCAGCCTCGATCGTTGGCGGTGCCGGGGCGGTGGCCGCCGGCGTTCTCGGGGTGGTCCGCCAACGCCTGCGTCGCAAGCTTGAACACCTGGAGCGCCAGCGCGCACTCGAACGCGAGCGGGCCCGCATCGCTCGCGACATTCACGATGACCTCGGCGCCAGCCTCACGCGCATCAGCATGCTCAGCCAATCGGTCCTCAGCGAGGTTCAAGGTCAGCCGCAAGCCGCGGCCAATGTTGATCAAATCCAGACCACCGCCCGTGAACTCACCCGGGCGATGGACGAAATCGTCTGGGCGGTCAACCCCAAGTACGACACGTTGGACAGCCTGGCGGCTTATCTTGGTCGCTTCGCCCAGCACTACCTGAGCGCGGCCAACATCCGTTGCCGCCTCAATGTGCCCGTGCAACTGCCACCCGTGGCGCTGACCGCCGAGATTCGGCACAACGTCTTCCTCGCCTTCAAAGAGGCGCTGCACAATGTTGTCAAACACGCCCAGGCCACCGAAGTGTGCGTGTCGCTCGAATTGCGTCCCACCGGGTTTGAATTGCACGTGGTGGATAATGGACGCGGATTCCATTGGCACCCCGCCAACCCGGCGGTCGCCGCGTCAGGAGACAGTTTGCGTTGCGCAGCCGGCCACGGCCTGACAAACATGCAGAAACGCATGGAAGAGATTGGCGGACGCTGTGACTGGGACACCGCGCCGGGCGAGGGCACGCGCGCGAAGTTCACCGTGATGTTCAAATCCTGACTCGATGAATCGCAAAGCACGGAGTGCCTACAGGGAAAGCTGAACCCACGCCGGTTGGCAGGCGTCGGACCTTGGTCTGTGTTTTCCGTGGTTGTGTCCCCGTGTCCCCAAAATACATGACAGCGAAACTTGACGTGATGAGGTATAAGAAATCCGTGACGATTGACGTTTCGATTGTGGAAGACGATCCGCACGCCCGCAAGATTCTGGCGGCTTGGGTCAGCGGCGCTTCCAGCTTCCAGCTCGCAGGCGAGTGGAGCAACGCCGAGAGCGCGCTGGCACCGCTGGCCGAGCGGAAGCCACACGTCGTGCTGATGGACATCAACCTTCCCGGCATGAGCGGGGTGGATGCGGTGAAACGACTGAAGCCCATGCTGCCGGACACACAGTTCCTCATGTTGACGGTCTATGAGGATACCGACCATATTTACAACGCATTGGCGGCGGGGGCGACCGGTTACCTGCTCAAACAAACGCCGCGCGACGAACTGCTCGCCGCGCTGCAAGATGTTCACCGCGGCGGCTCCCCTATGACCAGCAATATCGCCCGCAGAGTCGTCCAGTCCTTCCTTCGCGATCCTGCTCCCGCGGCGGCAAGCGAGGTTCTTTCCACACGCGAACAGGAAGTGCTGGACATGTTGATGCGAGGTTACCTGTTCAAGGAGGTCGCCGACCGGCTCAACATCAGCGTGCATACCGTAAACACCTATGTCCGCCGCATCTATGAGAAACTTCACGTGCGTTCCCGCGCCCAGGCCGTCGCCAAGTACGCCCACTTCGTTGAGGGCGGGGCGCGGCCGCACAGTTCCGCCAGGGGCTGACCAGCCTGTGTGACGGTGCTGGTCGTTGAGTTCACAATTGGGCGCAAAGAACTTCGCGGGCAGTTGGTGCGGATTATTCTGTGGACCTGGACGACAACGAGGACTGTTGCCGGTAGGAAAGTGCCAACTTGGTGGGTGCATGTGTCATGTCGCGCATTTTGGGGACATGCCCTTTCCCGCGGACCTGCTGCATGATGTATTCAAAATGCCATTTAAATGACCTCTTCGATTTCCTCCAGCCGGGCTTTGTTGCTGTGCGTCTTCCTCGCCGTTTCGGTATTGGCGGAGAATGACCAACCGCCGTTTATCTTCGAGGCGGACGTAAAGGTGCCGATGCGCGACGGCGTCCAGCTTGCCGCGAATGTCTTCCGTCCCAAAGGCGACGGCCCCTGGCCGGTGATCCTAATTCGCACGCCGTACGGCAAAGGGGACGAAAAATGGCCCGGCGCCAAAGATGTCGCTGCTAAAGGCTATGTCACAGTGGTGCAGGATTGCCGCGGTCGTGGAAAATCGGAAGGGATTTGGGAACCGTTCCTGCACGAGGGGCAGGACGGTTTCGACACGCAGGAGTGGGTGGGTAAACAGTCCTGGTGCGACGGCAACGTCGGCACCTCGAGTGCCTCTTATGCGGGCTGGACACAATGGGCCTCCGCGCCCAATTCGAGCAAATACCTCAAGGCGATGGTGCCGATGGTGCCGTTTGGCAACACCTACGAGGACCTGGCGTATTCGGGTGGCGCCGTGATGCTAGGGTTGCTGATGGGCTGGGGCGAGGCCGTCGGCGGCGTGGCGTTGGACTCCAACAAACTCCAGCAGGCCTACAATTATTTGCCGCTGCGCACGTTCGGCGATCAGTTCGAAAAAAAAATCCCATATCTCAATGAATGGGTTCAACACGCCACCTACGATGCTTACTGGAAACAGCGCGGCATTGATTACCGTTATGCGGAGATCACCGTGCCCACGCTGAACGTCGGCGGCTGGTATGACATTTTCTCGAAAGCGACCCTCGACTTGACCACCGGTGTGCGCACAAAGTCCCGCAGCCCGCAGGCGCGCACCAACCAGTTCGTCATCATGGGGCCCTGGGGACATGGCGTGGGTGTTCGCAAGACCGGTGAACTCGATTTCGGCGCCGACGCCGAACTGAAAATTTTCAGCCGACAGTTCGATTGGTACGAATATTGGCTCAAAGGGCGAGAGAGGAAGATTCACGACTGGCCGCCTTATTACCTGTTTGTCATGGGCGAGAACCGTTGGCACAGCGAAAACGAGTGGCCGCTAAAGCGCACGCGGTTCACGCCCTACTACCTTCGCAGCTCGGGCCACGCAAACTCGCTCAAGGGCGACGGCTCGCTCAACACGACCCAACCCGGCACCGAACCGAAGGACGGTTTCACTTACGACGGTGACAACCCGGTCGCCACGGTGGGCGGAAACAACATTGTCGGCGCCACTGCGGGACCTTGTGACCAGACCAAGTTGGAAGAACGCGAAGATGTGCTCGTCTATTCGACGGCGCCGCTGGAGCAGGAAGTCGAAGTCACCGGCCCGGTGAAGCTGATCCTTTGGGCCGCTTCCAGCGCGCGCGACACGGATTTCACCGGCAAACTGGTGGACGTGCATCCGGACGGCAAGGCGTACAATTTGTGCGAGGGGATTCTGCGCGCCCGCTACCGCAACGGCCCGGACAAACCCGCGCTCCTGGAGCCGGGCCAAACCCAACGCTTCGAGATTGACCTCTGGGTCACCAGCAACCTGTTCAAACGCGGCCATCGCATCCGCCTCGAAGTTTCCAGCAGCAATTATCCGCGTTTTGATCGTAACCCGAATAGCGGAAACCCCATCGGCTCCGACACCGAAATGCTCACCGCTAAACAGACAATTCTTCACGACCGCGAACACGCATCCCATCTCTTGCTGCCAGTGATTCCACGGCCATGACACAACGGCAGAACGGATGGTCATCGCTTCGAGCCGTTGCGACACGCGCGCCATGATGCGATGCATGGAACAGCCCGGCAGGGCGACCGGCTTTAAGCGCGAGCGGCGGACAACGCACGACCGCAGATCAGGGGAAGGGATGGCTGGTTCAGGGTCGGACGTTGCTCACGATTGATGCCGGCGACTGGTGAAGCTGAAATGCGCGACACCTTTTTGGACTTCCTGCCCGGCGGTGGGATGTTTAGTCTCAGCGTGTTCGGTCGGCTGGTTCAAAACAACAGGATTTCTACCGAAAGCAAACCAAACGATATGCGGACATCACAGAATGCCGATCCACTCAATCATTGGCGTGTGCCGGGTCCTCTCGGCCTGTTCGTGTTGACCATGGCATTGGTTTGCAGCGGGGCTTCGCGTCAGCCCGGCGTGACTGCGGATGCCGCCAAAACAAGAACCGTTGCGCCGCGCCGTGCGCTTTACACTTACACCCTTGCCCGCGATGCGACTCCCGAATCCTACGACGAAGCGATGGCGGTCGCCTGTTTGCAAGGCATCCTCAATCGCAAGTCACCAGCGCTTTACGTGCTCTCGCGCAATTATGCCCGTCCGCAATACTGGCTCGACCTGCTCTCGAAAGACGGACGCTGGCTCGAGGGACGCGAGTTGAAGCCAGTGGCCGACTTGAGCGCGCTCGTCCAACTCGCCGGCAAGCAGCTCAAAGGCGCCATCATCTGGGACCCCGCCGTGCCCGCCACCGCGAACGTGGCGACGACGATGGCCGGAGTTGAAGATGGCGTCGTGCTTAGCCCGGAGTACGCGGCCCGTTTCTTGAAACAATGGCAACTGCCGGTGCTCGCGGATCTCCGTGGCCGGTTCACCGGCGCCGAGACCGGCAGCAAGAAGAACGACGCCTATCGCTGGGCCATCCACGAGTACCTCGCCAAGGGCCGTTGCTCTTCGCAGTGGCTTTGTCTCTTCGAGGATTCCTTTTCCACGCGGGCGCGCGGCGACATCGGCTACGTCGTCACGCGCGATTGGGCCGTGAAAAATCGCGCGTTCGTGTTCGATCTCTCGCCGTGGGGCGACGAGAAGCCGCAGGATGATCCCGAACAACGCCTCGGCCTGGACCTGGAAACTTACAAACTCCTCCTGACTGACACGCTCCGGCAATCCGCCGGCAAACACATGACCGAGCTGACCGGCTTTTTCGCCTTCTCGAAATACGCCAACATGCCCGACCACAAAAGCGCTCACGAGCCGGTGCCGACGGAATGGGAATCGGTCTGGTTGATGTCGCCGTTCAACTGTTACCAGAACACGATTTCGAGCCAGTGTTACAATCAGTCGTTGCACAGCCAGGCGCCGCGCGCGCCGCTCCGTCAGCACCGCACCGCCCGGAAAGTGCCGCTCGAAAAGAAAGCCTACCTCTGCATTCTCATGGCGGATTACGACTCGGCCACACCGCTCTACGAATTCCTGCCGAACCACTGGCACAACGCCGACCGCGGCAAGACTCCGCTGGCTTGGGGCATCAACCCGAATCTGCTCGAAACCTACCCGGACCTCATCGCCTATTTCTACAGCACCGCCACAGCCGCCGACACCTTCACCGCCGACGCGAGCGCCGCCGGTTACATGAATCCAAACCGCATCCGCAAGAAATACCTGCCGCTGTTCATGAAGCACAACCGACGTTTCTTCCGCGAGGCCGACATGGACATCGCACCGATGGTGCTGGACTGGGACGAACCGACGCCGGACGTGAAGGATGCGTTTCGCAAGTTCGCGCCGAACGGTTTTGCGACCATCGTGATTGATTTTCACAACCAGGGAGGAAAACTCCCCGCGCCGCAGGTTTGGAAAGACATGCCGGTGATGGAACTGCTGAACCACGCGTGCAACTTCGAGGGCGCCGAGAAAACCGCCGGTCGCATGGCCAGGGCCATCAAGGATCACGGGAACAAGATTCCGGGCTTCTATTTCTTCCGCATCGTGTGGGTGAACCCGACGCAAATCAGCGAGACGCTCGCCGCCCTGCGCCAGCAGCGCCCGGACCTGGACTTCGAGGTGCTCGATCCGCACACCTTTTTTGCGCTGTTCAAGGAATATCAAGATCAGCGGACAAAGACCGCTCATCCGCGATGACGCACACTCCTGCCCTCAGATGTCCACACAAATGAAAAGATCGCGCTGACGTTTCCCGACGAACGAATCCTTCGCGACGGCCGCAGTGAGCGACTCACTTTGAACTTCGCGGCCAACAGGTCGATTAAGCCTGCGATGTTATCCGACGAACTGAGCATCCGCAAAGACCCGCAACTGTAACGGAAAACTGGGTGGATCGTGACGCCGGTGGTGGATTGAGCAACGGTCGTTCTTCAGCCTGGAGTTCGTTAGTTGGTGCGAACTTCCTGACGCTTTGCAGAGATATCGTCACGAGGACCCGACCGGATTGGAGAGCATACGGCGTCCGGCAAACACCGACTTCCAGCGGGTGGGAAGCGGCACAGCAAGTGCCCGGCGACAGTTTCTTCTGTCACTAATTTGAGTGACATGTGTAATGCGGCAGCCATGTTAGGATTAGTCAACATTAACCCAATAGCCCTGATGACATGCATTTTTTGTCTGGCAGCACAATTTCAATCCCGACACGCTGTGTCAGGGTTGGCGTGAAAGGAGTAGGACGAATCCTGCAGCCGTCATGATCGGCTAAACATGAACCCATGAACCCAAACCCAGATAATATGAAACCACCTAAATTTGTGAAACTCAGCTTGATTGTGAGCGGATTCCTGTCGCTGGTCTGCACCTGCCCAGCGGCGCAAATTGCTTTTGAAGACTTCAATTATTCGATCTCTTCAACCTTATCGAACCAAAACGGCGGTACTGGATGGCTGAGCCCGTGGCTGGGGGCCAACATCGGCGGCGGTGGTAACGAGGCCAACGAGTTGGACTTTGTGATCACCAATGGATATAGCTGGTCGAATAGCACCGGTGGTTATATTGTCGGCACCGGCGGTGCTATTTTCGACCATGACTCCTCTCCGCATGGGGAATTCCGGCAATGGTTCAGTCCCGGCACGGCCTTGGGCTTCGGAACCACCTACGGAACCAATATCTGGTTTTCCTTCATAGCGACGTATGATGTCGCGTCGGGCAGTGGCTGTGCTGTCCTCCCATTCGAGGCCTTGGGTGATTCATTAACCGGTTTCGGCGTGACTTGCCTGGGTCCTGCTGGGGGAGGTGACTTCCAAGTGCAACTCCGGGTGGGGGCATTTGGTCAGGCTCCTGGCCCGCTCCTTGGCACGCAGGCCAGCGATCTGAGGAACCTCGCCGCGTGCCGGCCTGGCACCAATCTCGTCGTGGGCCGGTTCCAGTTGGACCCGACGGGACCGGGCGGAGCGGCTCCGCCGTTCACCGGCAACGACCGGCTGGATGTCTGGCTTAATCCGAACGCGGAGCCCACCACCGGCAGCCAATTGTGGTATAGCGGCTTTTACGCTTATCGCGACGCCACCGTCAGTTCAGGCTACACAGGCATTCGCACGGGTGGTGGCGGGCAGATGACGATAGATGAGTTCAGAATCGGCACCAACTACTCGGACGTGATTCCCAGCACGGCAAACTCGCCAGCCCAGATACCGTCGCCGCCGCTTCTTTCGATCGAAAATGCCGGCCCTGCGGGCGTCCAGTTTAATCTGAGCGAAGGCACCCCGACAAACTCCAACGAAATCGTCACCTACTATACAACCAATTCTGGAGGTGCTCCTGTGGCCATTGACGCTACCTGGGTTGGGAAGACTCCCGCGTCCTATTCCTTCACCATCGCTAAACCTCCCGCCAACGGACCGACGAACTTCACGGCGTACACCTGGCTGATTCCAAATCCCAACGGCCACATCCAGGCGTTGGACAACCCCAATGCCGTCCAATTGGCGATCATCTCCGATGGGCAGGGTGGCGCCAAGGCGGTGCTCGGATACTTCGTGAACAGCGGTGGCACCCTCTACGACAACATCAACACCATCTTCACCACTGGAGTGATCGCAACGCTCTCCAACGCTCCGTTTGCGGGCACGTGGACACTTCGGGCCAACAGCGATACGAGCTTCACGATCATTGCCCCTAACAACGTGCAGGCCTCCGGCTCATTGCAGTCCGGCGATGAGGGTAATTTTGCCAGTTCCGTTTCGTTTTTCCTTGGCGTGAATCCTAACGGCGGACCAAACGTCGGCAACCCGGCCCTTGGCTACTACATGACCGTGAGTGGCGTCATCATCACCAACAACAGTGGCGTGACGATCAACCCCAGTTGGGGACCCGGTGTCGTTGTTCAAAGTGATTTCGGCACCGGGGCACCGTTTAGCGCACAGAATCCCCCTAACTGGTCTGTGCTCGCCAACTTCCCTTCGTGCATTTATGTGATGCCGAGCAACAGCCTTTACCGGGCCACCTGGGGGAACGCGTGCGGTACCAGTTCAGGCGCCAACTCCCTGACCACCACCAACGCCTTGGGCGGTTCGGGCGCTTGGACGACCGTGGTGCCAACGACTTCGCTCTTGAGCGACAGTACCAACATCGCTTTCATCACGACAAAATACACGACGAACAGCGCGGCCTATTTCCGCGTCAGCGTGCCCTATGTTCCCTGATGATTTTTTGGGCGGGGGTCGGTGAGTGGAAGGCGTCAGAGTCATTCTCTGGCGTCTCTTTGGTAATTTTGATTGATTGAATGGAAACTGAGATAAACCGAACAAGACCTCGAGTCGTGAAATTATTTACCGGCTTGGAACGCGGGTCCCCGCGGTACAACGGTGCCTTCACACTGATCGAACTGCTGGTCGTCATCGCTATCATCGCCATCCTGGCCGGATTGTTACTGCCGGCCCTCGCCAAGGCGAAGGAGAAGGCTCGTGCCATCCAATGCATGAACAATGCGCGCCAGATTCAGTTGGGCTACAATATGTATCCCACCGATAACGGCGATCAGATCGTAGCCTTCTGGCTGACCGACAAGCCGGCGCCGCCGGGCTCCCTCTTCCCGGCCATTTACACCTTTTGGCCAGACCTGTTGCGCCCGTATCTTTATGGGACCAACATTCTGGCCTGTCCCAGCGTCAGAACCGGATTCGGGCTGAGCATGGAGGAAGGCGAGTTGACCGCCTATACCGCGCGTCAGTACAACCAAGACTGGAGGCCGAAGCTCGCCCGAGTGAAACGTCCATCCCAAGCTATTCCGACCGCGGATGCGGGTGAGATCGTCAACGTGGCCGAGACGAACGCAGACCTGTGGGTCGAAGTACCGCAGTCCGCGTACCTCATGTGGCTGCCCCCGAGCACGCGGCCGTGGTACAGTTACATCACACCGTGGCGTCCGATCGCCCGCCACAGTCGGCGTTGCACGGCCGGTTACGTGGACGGCCACGCCACGTCAATTCGGGTCAGCGAGATGGGTCTGCAATACTGGCCGGGCAAAACGCTCGATGGTCAGACCGCCTGGGCCGGCGCGCAACCCTTCGGCGGCAATGACCTTTATGACCCGCGTTGGCAGTGGACCACGGATTAGTTGAAATGAAAACTCTAAAGAGACGTTTGAAAACCAAGATCATGATAACCTCAAACGGACGCCAGCCGCTGCCATGCCGAGTCGATATCGCGTTCACCTTGATCGAACTGCTGGTGGTCATTGCCATCATCGCCATCCTGGCCGGCTTGCTCCTCCCGGCGCTCGCCAAGGCGAAAGAGAAGGCTCGCGCAATCCAATGCATGAACAACGCGCGTCAGATTCAGTTGGCCTATACATTGTATGCGGGAGATAACGCGGATCAGGTGGTCGCTGTCGGCTCTTTTGATCGGGTGGCACCCGCAAGCGCTTGGTTTCCCGGCGTCGGGGTTCTGTGGCCGGACGCGCTGCGCTCTTATATTCAGACCACCAATCTCATTCACTGTCCCAGCGTCAAAGACAGCATGTTTGGGTTGGGCTTGAACCACGGCGAATTGGGAGGTTGGGTCGCACCCCAATACCAACAATGGTACTGGCCGAAACTGAACTCTGTGAAGCACCCCTCCGAAGCGGCCGTGATGGCTGATGCTGGGCTGATTGCCAACCTGGCGGAGACGAACGCCGACCGATGGGTCGAAGTGCCAGGGTCGGCCAACCTCTATTGGGCCACGCCCAGTCTTCGGTCGTGGTACAGTTACCTGACGCCCTACCGTCCCATTGGCCGGCACAACGGGCGTTGCACGATCAGCGACGTGGATGGGCACGCGGAATCCATCAAGGTCAGCACGTTGGGGCTGCAATACTGGCCCGGCCGGACGACCGACGGCCAGACCGCTTGGGGCAACGAGTTCTGGGGCGGCAACGGCCTTTCTGACCCGCGCTGGAAATGGGACCGCGACTAAAACGTCGCCATCGCCGCGTTGGGCAAGCGACCCTGACCGCATTATGAACAAGAAGCCCCTCGTCGTTGTTCTCGCCGTTGTGGCGATTATTGTTTCCGGCGTCTGGATTTACTGGAACACATTTGGGCGGGGGCCAAAAATCGAACTGGATCCCTATCGGGCGCTGGGCGAGGTCGCCGGGGAGGAGACGGCGCGTCTGCTCAACCACCAAGGGCAGGTCGTCATCATCGCTCGCGCAAACAGCGGCGGCGCGAACCCGGTGCAGGAAGCCGAGGTGAAGGCCTTCAGCGTCGCGCTCAGAAAAGGCCATGTTGGAGTCGCCACCACCGAGCGGTTCACGGTGCCGCCGACAGTTGCCATGTTCTCGGGCAATACCGTTCCCCGCGATCGGTTTTTGCAGATATTTCAGGCCCATCCGAAAACGGCTGCCCTCGTGTTGTTCGCGGAGTTTCCGATGCTGGACAAGCCCGACCTTGACCTGCTGAAACAAAGCGGCATCAAAATCGTGTTGATCTCCGGCAACCCGCCCGGCTGCCAGGGTCTGCTGGAGGCGGGGGTGGCTCACCTGGCCTTCGTGCCACGCACTGACGGGCCGCCGCAAACCTTCCAACCGACTCAAACCCTCCGCGACTGGTTCAACCGCTATTACGTGGTTCTCACGCCTGGAAAAATGTAGGGCTTGCGGTGTTGGCGCCGCGCCGGCGCTACGCGCAGTTCTTCGAGCGTTGCGATCGGCAGCCGGCGGTGCCTTTGCAGTTCGCCGTGCAACGCGGCAATCGCGACGTTCTTGTCGCGTACTTTGGTGACATGACGTATCCGGGAGATTTGTCAATATTACCCACGATTAGCCCGTTCGCCGTGATGGCATGCAGTTCTGTCTGGAGGCGCAACATCTACCATATTTTGGCCAAAATCGCCGGTTGGTTTGGCCTGAAATTAGTTCTGCGTACGGCTGGTGCCTTCAGAATTGATTAAGCTTGAACCCACGGCTACATGAGCCGGCGCACAATATCAAAGTAATTATGAAAATAACAAAACTTACAAAGCTCAACTTGATTGTGATCGGAGAGCTGTCGCTGGTTTGCACCAGCCCGGCGGCACTGATCGCTTATGAAAGTTTCAACTATCCTGTCGGATCAACTCTTTCAAACCAAAACGGCGGCACCGGATGGATGGCGCCGTGGACTGGCGCCAATCTTGGTGGCGGCGGGAGCAATCCTTCGGAGTTGGATTTCGTGATCACAAATGGCTATAGCTGGTCGAACAGCACCAGCGGTTATATTGTTGGTAACGGCGGTGCTATTTTCGATCACGACAGCGCCAACGCGTATTCCGAAGCCCGCCAATGGTTCGATCCCTCCAATCCCCTAAACGACATCACGACCTTGTGGGGGACAAATATCTGGTTTTCCTTCATCGCAACGTATGACGTCGCTTCGGGCAGCGGCGGGTCGGTCAACCTGTTCGAGTCGGCCAACGATTCGGTAGGTGGGGCTGGCGTGGTGTGTTTGGGACCCGCCGGTAGCAACGATTTTATTGTGCAGATCCGCGCGCCGACATTCGGCCAGGGGCAGCATAGCGGCACGACCGCTCAAATCCAATCGTCAATGCCTGGCACCAATCTCGTCGTTGGGCGATTCCAATTGGCCCCGGGGCCGCAGACCAGTGCGATCTTCGGCAACGACCGGCTGGATGTCTGGCTCAACCAGACCAAGGAGCCGACCAATGGCAGCGAGCTGTTCTTTACTGGTTTTGCCGCTGACCACAGCGCTCCCTTCAGCTCGGGGTATGCGGGCATCCGCACGGGCGTCAATTGCGAGATGACGATTGATGAGTTCAGAATCGGCACGACCTTCGCCGATGTGGTGCCCGCTACGGCCGTGTCACCAAACCCGAAGCCACCACCGCCATTGCTTTCGCTGGAAAACGCGGGACCCGACGGGCTGCAATTGAACACCAGCGAAGCCACTCCGGCGAACTTCAATGAGATCGTAAGCTATTATACAACCAATTCGGGCGGTGCCCCCGTCCCCATAGAATGTGCGTGGGTCGGGAAGGCTCCGGCCTCCTATGCGATCACGATCGCCAAACCTCCCGCGCATGGACCCAGTAATTTTATGGCTTACGTCTGGCTGATTCCAAACTGGAACGGCCACATCATCGCGCTCGACAACCCGACCGTGCTGCAATTGGCCATCATCTCGGACGGACGGGGCGGCGCTAAAGCCGTGTTGGGGTACTACGCGAACAGCGGCAACAACGCGCAGGCCAACCTCGATACCCTCTTCACCACTGGGGTGATGGCGACGCTTTCCAATGCGCCGTTTGCCGGCACGTGGACTCTTCGGGCCAACAGCGACACGAGTTTCACCATCATTGCCCCCAACAACGCGCAGGCTTCCGGTTCCCTGCAAACCGGCGATGAAGCCAATTTTGCCAGCCAGGTTAAATTTTTCCTTGGCGTGAGTCCCAATGGCGGCTCGAACATCGGCAACCCAAGCCTTGGCTTCTACATGACTGTGAGTGACGTCACCATCACGAACAACACGGACGGCTTGGTCGTGCGAGGCGATTTTACTAATGGCCAGCAGTTGGACGTAGCGCAAAGTCCGCCAAATTTCTTGCCGGCGGCGAACTTTCCTTCCTGCATCTACGTGATGCCGACGGGCAGCGTTTACCGCACCACGTGGCACAACGCCACCGGCCCCGGTGTCGGCCAGAATTCCTTGGAGACCACCAACGCCTTGGGAGGCTCAGTCGCCTGGCCGAATACGGTGCCCAGCACTTCGGTGTTGAGCGACGGCACAAATGTCACTTTTGTTACCAAGGAATTCACGACCAACAACACGGAATTCTTCCGCGTCAGCATCCCTTATAGCCCTTGAAGATTTTGGGGTGGCAGGTTGGGACCGGAGGCGTCAGAGACAGTCGCTGGCGCCTCCTCGATAATCGCAATGGATGAAAAGAGAATTGAAATGAGCACGACCAAATCGAAAATTATGAAAACCATCAGCACCCTGACCTCGTCACACCGGGACGGGGTCGCGTTCACGCTGATCGAACTGCTGGTCGTCATTGCGATCATCGCCATTTTAGCCGGCCTGCTGTTACCGGCACTGGCCCGGGCGAAAGAGAAAGCCCGTGGAATCAAATGTATCAACAACGCGCGCCAGGTCGGCCTGGGTTACCTCATGTATGCGGAGGACAACAAGGACCGGGCCGTGGCGCTGGTGGCCTGGAACCAACCGGCGAACTCAAGCGCTTGGTTCCCGGGAATCGCTACGATGTGGCCCGACCTGCTGCGATCATATACTCGTACGACCAACCTCATCGCCTGCCCCAGTGTTAAGAATGGATTCGGGCTGGGCTTGAACCACGGCGAACTAACCTCCTGGACCGTTCCGCAATATCAACAGGACTCGAAGCCGATTCTTACCAGCGTGAAGCATGCCGCCGAAAGCGTCTTCATTGCCGACGACGGGCTGATTGCCAACGTAGCCGAGACGAATCCCGAACTGTGGGTCGAGGTGCCGGAGGCGGGCTCCCTTTTTTTCTGCACGCCCAGCCTTCGCTCGTTGTACAGTTATCAAACCCCCTACCGTCCCATTGGCCGTCACAACCGGCGTTGCACCACAGGCTACGTGGATGGACATGCGCAAGCCATCAAGGTCAGCACGCTGGGGCTGCAATACTGGCCCGGCAAAACCGCCGATGGTCGAACCGCGTGGGGCTCTGAAGTCTGGGGCGGCAACGGCCTTTCTGACCCACGCTGGAAATGGGACCGCGACTAAAACGTCTCCATTGCCGAGTTGGGAAAACGAATCAGCGTGCGGCGCGTGGATTTGATGGATTTATGGATTCTGCACAAGCGACCCTGACCGCATTATGAACAAGAAGCCCCTCGTCGTTGTTCTCACTGTCTTGGCAATCCTTGGCTCCGCCACCTGGATCTACGTGAACAGACCCGGTCGCCTGCCCAAAATCCAACTGGACCCTTATCGGGCGCTGGGCGAGGTTGCTGGGGAGGAGACCACGCGTCTGCTCAACCACCAAGGTCAGGTCGTCATCCTCGCCCGCGACAACCGCGCCGGCGTCAACCCGGTCGAGGCGGCTGAGGTGAAGGCGTTCAGCGCCGCGCTCAGGAAAGGTGGTGTCGGCGTCGCCGCCACCGAGCGGTTCAGCGTGCCGCCCGCAATGGCCATGTTCTCGGGTGGTGCCATCCCACGCGATCGCTTTTTGCAGATTTTGCAGGCGCATCCCAAAGCGGCGGCCCTCGTGCTGTTCGCGGAGTTTCCGATGCTGGACAAGCCCGACCTTGACCTGCTGAAACAAAGCGGCATCAAGATCGTGTTGATTTCGGGCAACCCGCCCGGCTGCCAGGATCTGCTGGAGGCGGGCGTGGTCCACCTGGCCTTCGTGCCACGCACTGACGCGCCGCCGCAAACCTCCCAACCGGCTGCAACCCTCCGCGACTGGTTTAACCGGTATTACGTGGTTCTCGCGCCGGGAAGAATGTAAGCCTTGCCGTGAGGACGCTGCGTAAACTACACTGGCACATCATTGGCCGCCTTCGCCAACATGGAAGCACCGCTTACGCCGCTTGAGTTTGCCCGGCGCGCCCGCCGACTTTACTCCCATCGCGAAGCCGTGGTGGACGGGGCGCTGCGGCTGACCTACGCGCAGTTCTTCGACCGTTGCGATCGCTGGTCGGCGGTGCTTCAGAAGCTGGGCGTGCGACCCGGCGACCGCGTCGCCTGCATCGCCCCGAACACACACGAGCATCTGGAAGCCTATTATGCCGTGCCCCAAATCGGCGCGATCATCGTCCCGATCAACTACCGCCTGCGCGCCGACGATTTTGCTTATATCATAGGCCACAGTGGGGCGTGTGTGGTCTGCGCGCAGGCTGACTATCTGGATGCCGTAGATCAGGTGCGGGCGCAATTGCCGGGCGTAAAGCATTTCGTCGCCTTTGACGGGAGCAAACCCGGCTGGCTGTCGTACGAGGAGAATCTGGCGGCCGCTTCGCCGAAGTTTGAAATTGCGTCCGTCCGGGAGAACGAGTTGCTCTCGATCAATTACACCAGCGGCACCACCGCGCGGCCCAAGGGCGTGATGTTGACCCACCGGAACATTTATCTGAACATTCTTGGCCGGCTGGCGCACAACCACATGACCTCCGCTGAACGTTATCTGTGGACGCTGCCGATGTTCCACGTGAACGGCTGGTGCTTCGTCTGGACCATCACCGCCGTGGGAGGAACGCATGTCTGCCTGCGCAAGCCGGAGACGAAAGCAATTTTCGAACTTCTTGGACGGGAACGCGTCACCCTGTTTTGTGCCGCTCCGACTGTGCTCATCGGCATCGCCAGCGCGCCGGAGGAACTACGCCGCGCGGCGCCACGCGGCGTGCGCGTACTGACGGCGGGCGCACCTCCTGCCGCCGCCACCATCGAACGGATCGAAGGCGAACTGGGTTGGTCCATCACCCATGTTTATGGCCTTACCGAAGTCTCGCCCATCGTGACCATCTGCGAACCGCGACCCGACGACAGCCGGCTCGACGCCCGGGAGGCGGCAAGGTTGAAAGCCCGGCAGGGAGTCGAGTGTCTCGCCGCCGGCGAAGTGCGAGTGGTGGACGACGCGGGACATGAGGTGCCCCACGATGGTCGCACGATGGGGGAAATTGTCATGCGCGGCCACGCGGTCATGGCCGGTTATTACAAGGATCCGGCGGCTACAGCCCTGGCGATTCGCGATGGCTGGTTTCACAGCGGCGATGCCGCCGTCGTGCATCCGGATGGTTATCTCGAAATTCGGGACCGCTGGAAGGACATCATCATCAGTGGCGGCGAGAACATTTCTTCTGTGGAGGTGGAAGGTGTCCTGCTCCGGCACCCGGCCGTGCAAGAGGTCGCAGTGGTGGGATGGTCACACGAGAAATGGGGCGAGGCGCCGCACGCTTTCGTTGTTCTTCGCGACGGCGTGAAAACGGAGGCGGCCGAGCTGCGGCGCTTCTGTCGCGACCAACTGGCGCATTTCAAAGTCCCGCAGGAGTTCCACTTCATCGCCGAACTGCCCAAGACGGCCACCGGCAAGGTCCAGAAGTATGTGTTGCGCGGCGGCCAGCCGAACATGGCTGCGCAGTAGTTGTTCATGGCGCCAAGCTGACTTGAACGACGGCAACGGTCTTTTTGACCCGCGCTGGAAATGAGGCCGCGACTCAGCCCGGACAAAACTTCGGGTTTGCCGTAATCACACGGATTGCTTCAGCGAGTAAATCACTGCCGCGCAAAGGCCGGGCTTTCATCTGCGAGGGTGCGGGCGGTTCGCCGTCAAGCCGGTCCAGGAGATTCACAACGATTTCCTCCAATGGGTGACTTTGGTTTCAGAGACTTTCCAAATGGATTGTACACTGGCACGCCGTCGTCGTAGGATCCGAAAGATGTTGAAACCGGACATTTCCTCAAATATGCAAGTGCCTCTAACAGCGGCTGGCTGGAGTAGTGAATTGAAAACGAACGCGCTGGAGTATCGAATGGCATGACGCACCGGCTCGGCAAAAACCTCGACGGCTACCACGGCGAAACGATCGACATCACCGTCGTGCTGAATGATTGCCTGGCCGCCGCGCGCAGGCATGGTTGGAACCTCCAGGAAATTCACGTGGCGCCCGGTCGTGATTTGCTGGCCTTCACACGCCGCGCATCCGACCTCACACCCAACACAAAACGCATTTACCTCAGCGCCGGCATTCACGGTGACGAGCCGGCCGCGCCGCTGGCCGTCCGCCAGTTGTTGCAGGAGAATCAATGGCCCGCCGCCGTGGACCTCTGGCTTTGCCCGTGCCTGAATCCCACCGGCTTTCCACTCAATCGACGCGAGAATGCGGACGGCGTGGATCTCAACCGGCAGTATCTTCACCTGCAGGCTGCGGAGACGCGCGCCCACATTGCCTGGCTGGAACGACAGCCGGGATTCGATGTCTGCCTTTGTCTCCATGAAGATTGGGAATCGCACGGCTTCTATGTCTATGAATTGAATCCGGATAATCTTCCTTCATTCGCTGAGACCATCGTGGAGAGCGTCTCGAAGGTTTGTCCCATCGACCAGTCACCCGTAATTGAAGGTCGCGAAGCGCACAACGGAATCATCCGTCCCAGCGCCGATCCGCGCTCGCGCCCCGAATGGCCCGAGGCGTTTTATCTCTTCACTTACAAGACGCGATTGAGCTACACGCTCGAAGCGCCGTCGGATTTTCCGCTACCAACTCGCGTCAACGCGCTCTTTACCGGCGTAAATGCGGCGTTCAAATCGATCCTGTAGCTGCGTCTCGTCAGAGCGCGGCAAACCTTCCTTCCTAGATCATTGGGGCGGTCTCACGACCCGCCGCTACGGAATCACTTCAAGCTCGCCGCACGCCGCTTCACCCACTCCTTGCCGAGTTCCGTCAATGTCTTCGCCTTCAACACCCGCTCCGCCAACGGGAACACGATGCGCTCTTCCTTGTCGAAATGTTTGCGCGACGCCGTGACTGCTCCGAGCAAGAGCTGCTTGGCCTCCTTGACCGATTTGGCCGTGCGCAATTTGGTGAACGTCTCCTCGATCAATTCGTGTTCGTGATGGAACGTCTCGCTCTGGCCAATCTGCTCGAAACAATGCTCCAGTGGTTTGATGAACAGTTCGTCCTCGGTCTGCGAGTGCGGCAACATGACCTTGTCCACGAGCGCCGCGAGGGACTTCGCCTCTGCCAACGTCTTGAGACGCGGCGCGGCGGCCTCGACGTGGTCAAAGAGATGATGAAACACAGTGTGTTCCGCCCGCAAAATGTCCGTGATCTTCATGGTGCAACGACGACACCAAGCAAATAACTCATCGCCGCCGATTCCGCCAGACGTTTCTTGTCTTAATTAAGCGTACAGGCGCGGAAACGCGGAGGATTTGAGCCACATGGAAACATGATTCCCGTTGAAGAAGGCGAGCTACGTCAACGGATTCATGGGAAAACTCTGAAATAGTTTCGACACAATTTCCTTTCCGCGTAACCCTGCAAACAAATTAATTTGTCAATGGTGTTGCGCCAGCATCCAGTAGCGCTCGCACGATTTTGTGCCTTTTTTTTGCACGGGCTAGTTTGATTGGCGGTGAACTCAGTTTTCCGGTCAAGTTAGGATCTGCACCGGCTGCGATGAGCGCCAAAGCAACTTCATCAAGCCCACCTTGGATTGCTTTTTGCAGAGCGGAAATCTCATGTGGCATGACATTGATGTTCACTCCAATTGAAATGAGGTAAAGCGCTACTGAAGTGCAACCTAATTTGCAGGCTTCCCACAGGCAGTAGTCATTCACTTTTGCACCTGCCGCCACTGCTTGTTTCAAAAAATCAAACCAGTCTTCGAACGATCGTAGCTGCGGCTTTTCTTCGCTCACCATTTCGATTGCTCGCACAAACCACTTCAATGGCGAACTCTTGCGCCAATACATTTCAATCGTTTTGAAAGCCGCCTCGCTTGCCGCGTTACAGCCAGGATGTGTTTCCAGCGCAACTGACGCACCCGCTCGAACCAATTCCTGGGCTATTTCAAAATGATGCTGTTTGATCGCTCCGTTGAGCGCAGAGCCGGGAAACACCTCGAAATTGACTTTCGCGATCTGATTCACGTCCGCACCGGCAGCAATCAATTCGCGAACAACCTCCAAATGGCCACACCGAGCAGCAGTCTCCAAGGGCGGACGCTTGTCTTTTCTTCCGGCGTTGACGTTCGCACCGGCAGCAATTCGCTCTCGGATGATGGCTAGATTTCCGTCCAAGCACGCTTGGAGCAACTTTGTGTCAGACCGTGGCGCACGTTGTCTTTTCTCGTCCATTCTCGTTGGGTTCGGTGTTAAGAATAATTCTCCATCCCCACGCAAGAGCAAACCAGATTTCGGTCGCCATACACATTGTCGATGCGGCCCACGTAAGGCCAGAATTTATGCTCATGCAGCCACTTTGCCGGGAAGACGGCCTGGTCGCGCGGATAGGGATGATTCCAGTTGTCGGCGGCGATCATGTCGGCAGTGTGCGGCGCGTTCTTGAGCAGATTGTTTTGCTTGTCGGCCTGACCGGATTCGATGGCTCGGATTTCAGCGTGAATGGCAATCATAGCGTCACAGAAACGATCCAGTTCGGCTTTCGATTCGCTCTCGGTCGGCTCGACCATCATCGTGCCGGGCACCGGAAAGGAAATCGTCGGAGCGTGAAAACCGTAATCCATCAGCCGTTTGGCCACATCTTCCACGGTAACGCTCTTGAATTGCCGCAAATCGAGAATGCACTCGTGCGCGACCAGATCACCGTGGCCTTTGTAGAGCACCGGAAAATATTTCTCCAAACGTTTGGCAATGTAATTGGCGTTCAGGATGGCGACTTTGGTTGCTTCCGTTAGACCGGCGGCACCCATCGCGGCGATGTAAACCCATGAGACGGTCAGAATGCTCGCGCTACCCCACGGCGCGGCGGCGACCGCGCCGATGGGATTCTCACCGCCGAGATTCACTACCGGATGACCGGGCAGAAATTCCACGAGATGCTCAGCGACACCGATAGGCCCCATTCCAGGTCCACCACCGCCATGAGGAATGCAGAACGTTTTGTGCAAATTTAAGTGACACACGTCAGCGCCGATGTCGGCCGGCCGGCACAGACCGACCTGTGCGTTTAAGTTTGCGCCGTCCATGTAAACCTGGCCGCCGTGGTCGTGAATGATCTGGCAAATCTCTTTGATGGTTTCCTCGAACACGCCGTGCGTGGAGGGATAAGTCACCATCAGCGCGGCGAGATCATTGCGATGAGCCTCGGCCTTGGCTTTCAGATCCTGGAGACTGATGTTGCCTTCGCTGTCACACGCGACCGCAACAACCTTCATGCCGGCCATTACTGCGCTGGCGGGGTTTGTGCCGTGAGCGGAGGTTGGGATGAGACAAACATTGCGGTGGCTTTCTCCGCGACTCTGGTGATACGCACGGATGATTAGGAGGCCGCAGTATTCGCCTTGCGAGCCAGCGTTCGGCTGCAACGAAATCCCTGCAAACCCGGTGATTTCCGCCAGCCAATCTTCGAGTTGTTGGAAAATAATCTTGTAGCCCTTGGTCTGACGCAACGGCGCGAAAGGATGGATGCGGCTGAACTCTGGCCAGGACAATGGAAGCATTTCTGCCGATGCATTCAGTTTCATCGTGCACGAGCCGAGGGGAATCATTGAGGTTGTGAGCGAAAGATCGCGAGTCTCGAGTCGTTTGAGGTACCGGAGCATTTCGGTTTCGGAGTGGTAACGGTTGAAGACAGGGTGTTGGAGGAAGAGTGAGCTGCGTGAGGCGTGTTGCATTTTGCGTGATGAGTCCTCCGCAACGTCAGCAAAAGTAAATCCGGGGGGGGTGTCACCGTTGAAGACTTGCCAGATTTCGGCGATGTCAGCGGCGGTGGTTGTTTCATCAATTGAAATGCCGATGGTGTGAGGATCCACGACTCGAAAGCTCATCCGGTGTGCGTCGGCGATACTGACGACCTCGGCAGCGCGCTTGTCGCCAAGGTCGATGGTGATTGTGTCGTAGTGAGGGAGGTGAGGAGCGTGCCCTGGATTAAAACCGAGCCTCGCCAGGCCGGAAGCGAGCACATCCGTTAGTGTCTGGATTCGTTGTGCGATCTTTTTCAAACCTTCCGGGCCGTGGTAACAGGCGTAAGCCATCGCCATGTTGGCCAGCAGGGCCTGCGCCGTGCAGATATTACTGGTGGCTTTCTCGCGGCGGATGTGTTGTTCGCGCGTGCCGAGAGCCAAACGCAAGGCAGAACGGCCGCGTGAATCTTTAGAAACGCCCACAAGACGTCCGGGCATCTGGCGCTTGAACTCGTCGCGCGTCGCAAAAAAAGCGGCGTGTGGCCCGCCGTAGCCGAGCGGCACACCGAAACGTTGGGCGCTTCCGACCGCGACATCCGCGCCAAATTCACCAGGCGGTTTGATGAGGGTAAGGGCGAGCAAATCGGTCGCGACCGTGACAAGGGCGTCAGAGGTGTGGGCTTTTTCGACGAAGCCGGAGTAATCGTGGATGGCACCGTAGGTGTCGGGGTATTGCACGAGCGCGCCAAAGGTTTTTCCATCGAAGGTAAACGATTCGTAGTCGCCAACTACAACCTCAATGCCGAGAGCTTTTGCGCGCGTTTGGACGACTTCGACGTTTTGGGGATGACAATTTTGCGAGACGAAGAAGGTGTTCCGTCCCTCCTCATGTTTAAGCCGATGGCACATCATCATCGCTTCGGCGGCAGCCGTGGCTTCGTCGAGCATTGAGGCGTTGGCGATTTCAAGCTTGGTCAAATCGCAGACCATCGTTTGAAAATTGAGCAGCCCTTCGAGGCGGCCTTGAGAAATCTCCGCCTGGTAGGGGGTGTATTGCGTGTACCAGCCGGGATTTTCCAGAATGTTGCGTTGAATAACGGGTGGCGTGACGCAATCGTAGTAGCCCATGCCGATGTAAGAGCGAAAGACCTGGTTCTTCGCCGCGATGGAGCGGAGTTCGTTAAGAATGCCGAATTCGCTGCGACCAGCAGGAAGATTGAGCGGCCGGTTAAGTCGAATGTTGGCGGGAACTGCGGCGTCGATCAACTCATCGAGGTTGTTGTAACGAAGCGTCGAGAGCATTCGTTGAACATCGTCGGCGTTGGGACCAATGTGCCGTCGGACGAAACGGTCCGGATGTTTGAGTGAATCCATTACGGCAGGATCAATGGCGTTAGATGAGTTGGTCAGGTTTTTGTCGGTTGCTTCGTTTACAAACATGCGAGGAAAGTACGGGGCGTTGCGGGCAAATCAAGAGATTTTGCGGCGGACGCTTTTGCGTGACGAAAAAACGGTGATGCGTTAAGTTCGCTCCATGATGAATCGGCGCCAACGCCCTTTGATTTTTGCGGCTATGACGATATCTGCGGCCTGGCTGCTGGCGTGGGGCGGTTACACGTTGGCAAGCAATTCCAAGATGACCGCGGAGAAGTTGAGGACCTACGCGCAATCGGTGGAATTGGGCCGCTTGACGGGCAAGGCAAGGGCGGAAGCCATCAACCAACTTGCCTTCAAACTGAATGCCCTGGCTGCGGATGAGCGCCAACAAGCGAGAATGGACGGCGTCTTGCAAGGCTGGTTGGAACAAATGACGGAGGTAGAGAAGACCGCATTTATCGAAGCGACAATGCCGAACGGTTTCAAAGAAATGTTATCAGCATTTGAGAAAATGTCAGAGGAGAAACGACGCCGGGCGATCGGCGAAGCTCTGAAACGGCTCAAGGAAGTACGGGAGAATCTTCGCGAAAGCAGTCCGTCAGCGCCGGTAGCGGCGACCAATCGAGCTCCCGTCATCACACCGGAGGTGGAGAAACGCGTGCGGGAGATCGGCCTAAAATCATTCTACAACGAGAGTTCGGCCCAGACGAAAGCAGACTTGGCTCCGATACTGGAGGAGTTGCAACGCATGATGGAAAGCGGTGCAATAGCGCGAGGCGGACCGAAATGATCGAACTGCGGAATGTGCAAAAGAAATTCGGCGGCCGTCTGGCGGTTGACGACCTGACGCTAAACGTGCCTGCCGGCGAAATCTTCGGCCTGCTTGGCCACAACGGCGCTGGAAAGAGCACGGCCATTGGCATGATGCTTGGTCAAGTCTGGCCAACGGCGGGCGTCGTCAGGGTTTGTGGGTATGATGTCTCCGCGCACCGACAAAATGCGCTGCAAAAGGTCGGCGCGATTTTTGAAACGCCAGTGTTTTACGATTATCTGTCCGGCTGGAGCAATTTACAGATTTTGAGCCACTACACAGCGCCCACGCCGCCGGCACGCTTGCGCGAGGTTATTGATTGGGTTGGCCTGACCGGTCGCGAAAAATCCAAAGTCAAAACCTACTCGCACGGGATGCGGTCGCGGCTGGCCTTGGCGCAGGCGTTGTTGCCGAAACCGGAACTGCTTATTCTGGATGAACCGAGCGACGGTCTCGATCCGGAAGGCATCCACGAGATGCGGCAGACGATTCTGCGATTGCACCGTGAACTGGGTCTGACAATCCTGCTTTCCTCGCACCTGTTGAATGAAGTGGAACAACTCTGCACCCGCATCGCGGTTTTGAATCAAGGCCGAAAGGTTTTTGAAGGCACATTGAATGAAATTTCGCAGGGGCCAAAGTGGGTGCGTCTGCGGGTGGGAGACTTTGCCGATGCCGTCGCGCGACTCAGACAGGCACAAATGGTCCTCGACCAGCGCGACGGTCAATACGTGACGCTGGCGAGTGGGATCGACACGGATCAGGTGGTCAGGCATCTGGTAGGGCAGGGGATGCCGGTGTACGAAATCGCCCGGGAAAAACAGACGCTGGAAGACTTTTATCTGGCGTTGATGAAGAAGAATTAGGTGCAGCCTCTTATGTTTTACCTTCAACTGCGCAACGAACTCTGGAAACTCTTCGGCAAGAAGCGCACCTACATTGGTTTCGGGATGTTTTTGGTGGCTGAAATCGTTATTATCCTGATTTTCCGCTACTCGAACGCCACGCGCTGGATGAAGCGCACACTGGAGAACAATGGATTTGTGGCGGAACAGTTTCTCTCTGTGCTGACCATTGCTTCGTTGATGGTGATCATTATTTCTTACACGCTGTTGCCGCTTTATGTGGCGCTCGTGGGGGGGGACTTGGTGAGCAAGGAAGCCGAGGACGGAACTCTGCGCATGATTTTGTCCCGGCCCATTTCCAGGCTGCGCTTGCTGGGTTTGAAGTGGCTGGCCGGTTTCCTGTTTTCGATGGTGCTCGTGTTGTCGCTGGGACTATTCGGCCTGCTGTTTACCAACTTCTGGTTTCCTGCGGATGGGAGTCTGTTTGTTTCGCTCCCGGGCGAGCGAATCAACATTTTCCAAGCGGGGATGGGCTTGAAGCGTTACGCGGCGGCCCACCTGTTCATGGTTACCAAGGCCTGCACGGTGATGGGACTGGCCTTCATGTTTTCGTGTTTCAACATGAAACCCGCCGCCGCAACTATTCTTGCACTTTCGGTGATCATCATTAACGGGATCCTGATGGAGATTCCGTACTTCAAAGATTTGCAACAATGGTTCCTCACTTATCATCTGAACACCTGGCAGCTTCTGTTTGTGGAGAAAATTCCGTGGTGGAAAATCGGCGAATCACTTAGCATCCTGTTTGGCTTTAACGTGTCGTTTGTGGTCGTCGGTTGCACCGCATTTCACATGCGCGACATCAAGTCGTAACGCCATGTTGAACCCAGCCGCTGCGCGGCGAGCCTTGCGGCGGTGCAACGGGCTTATCGTGTTCACCGGTTCAAGAGGTCGTGAGTTTTTTTTGATTGGCGGCGAGCGTGCTTCCGCATCCACGGGCACACTCGCCGCCCTATGACTAAAACTACGTGTCCCTCCATCGCAAAATTCGCGGACTTTGTCCAACTCAAAGATTATCGCCCGCCCACCAAGGACGAGTACGTCCGTTA
>JACQFP010000080.1 GCA_016200005.1 Verrucomicrobiota bacterium
CAGTGGATTCTTCAGTGAGTGACGAACTCCGTCACCATTCGAGTGAAACTGAAGTAACTCGCCGACAACTCGCTAACGCGGGCGGATCGTGGCGGTTCATGCTCACAACATGAATCGAAACATGAAGAATCGTTACCGGGTATTCCGCCGTGGCTGGGGCACCTACTACTGCGAAGACCTCGTTACCAAGAAGCAGACCACCCTCAAGACTCGCGACAAGGACGAAGCTTATCGTCTGGTTGCGGCCCAAAATGAAAACGAAGATGCGCCTGCGTTCAGTCTGCATCTGGCGCGCGTGTATTGGAAAGCGGGCGATCCCGTGGCCGCCCAACGAACATGGCAGCATGTCATGGACGAAATCCCCAAACTCAAAACTGGCGAAACGCAACATCGCTGGTTGACCGCCATCAAAGACAAGGCGTTTGCTTCCCTCCGCAATCTCGTCGTCCTCGAAACCCAAGCCGAACACTTTTTGAAAGTGTTGGAGAACGGTTCGATCTCCACGAACATTTATTTGCGGCGCATTCACAACTTCGCCTTGGATATGAACTGGCTGCCGTGGCCGGTGCTGCCGAAGAAGCGTTGGCCCGCCATCAAATTCAAGGACAAACGCGGCATTACCCTGGCAGAGCATCTGACTATCGTTAGCCGTGAATTGAATCCTGAACGCAAGGCGTTTTACCAACTCGCGTGGCATTTGGGCGCGGCACAATCGGACATTGCATTTCTTGAGGCGGAGAACATTGATTGGGAACACAACGTCATCAGCTTCGCGCGTAAAAAAACCGGCTCGATTGCCTTGATGCGGTTCGATGAGGAAATGGCAGAACTTCTGCGTTCGTTGCCAGACAGCGGCCCGCTGTTTCCATATCTCCGAACGGTGCGGGCGGGCGACCGGGCGACGGAATTTCATCAACGATGTGTCGGCCTCAAAATCAAGGGCGTCACGTTGCACAGTTACCGATATGCCTGGGCGGAACGGGCGAAGACCGCCGGTTATCCCGAACGCTTCGCACAGGAGGCACTCGGCCACAATAGCAAGGCCGTCCATCGCGCGTACGCCCGCAAAGCCAAGGTGGAACTCCCATCGCTCGGAGAATATGAGCGGCAGCGAAAAATGTTTGCCGAAGGCAAGATTGCGGAACCCGTGGTGCAAATCGCCAACGCATAAGGAGGACGACATGCGTATCAATGGCCCTGAATTCTTGCAGCCGGTGTTTGATTTTCTCGACGGCATCGTTCGTGACTATGGCGACATCCTTTTCATGCTGTTCACGTATGCTGCGATTCCGTTCCTTATCGAAAGCTTTCGATAAGGAACGTTATGCAAAGGTGGGAGTTATGCGAAGTTCTCCGTTGAGCCAAGCAAGGCGAGGGGTGCAATCGTGGCGCGAATCGCCTCGTCGATTGTATGGCTCGGCTGCGCCTGTCAAGGTTGTCCGCAGAAGAGACGTGCGCTGCGCGCCGGGTTTCGTCTGGCGGCTCCACCTTGACAGTGCTCGCCGAGCCGGGGGAGCTTGGCGATTAGGATTTCGCGCCGGGACTTGTGGCCAAATGCTGAAAGTGAGATGATTGCGAATAAGCCGCCTGTTGCCGAAAAAGCGTTGCCGCTGGCTTGGCCTTGAGTTAAGAGGAAGGGTAGCGGCGTTATGCAAACTCAGCGGCATTTGCCGAGCGACGCGATCAAGCAATCCTCCAAGACAGTCCCAGCCCGCCGCCGAATCGCGGTCACCCGACTTTGCATAACTCCCCAGTCTCGACCAGGTCCAACGATTGCCCAGTTGATTGCCGAATATGACGGGCACATGGAGCGGGTTTGTGGTTTTGCTATCTCGACCAGGCGTCTGCGCCGACAACACGGCCGTGACCTGTTGAAATGGCGTTATGGCACGAGGCGAGTCCACCTGCTGCAGTTAAGCGCCAAAGATCTGACGAAGTTTGTAACCAGCCGGGTCCCAGACTTGTCACCGGGATCAAGGCACGTGATGACCGTCAGTCTGCGCAGTTTCTGTCGGTTCTTGGAGTTCTCAGGACGCATCCGAGTCGGGCTTTCTGGTGCCGTACCGCGTGTGGCAACTCCGCCACCCGCGCAACCTCCAAAGACGCTGGACTTCGATCAATGGCAAAGATTCCTATCACATTTTCCGCGGGTCACTGCCATTGGCAAGCGGGACTACGCTATTGCTCTCTGCCTGTCGAAGCTGGCGTTACGGTCTCATGAAGTAACCGCCTTGACTCTGGATGACATCAATTGGCGGGCAAGAGCGCTGCGGTTAGGCCGGACCAAGCAGCGGCGGGAACGGCTTTTGTCCATGCCCGACCCGGTGGCCAAGGCCATTGCGAGTTACCTCAAGCAGGGGCGTCCGCGCACCGCGAGTCGCGCACTCTTCGTGCATCACAAGCTTTATGTGGGGCGCCCGATTAGTACGTATTGCGTACGAGGCCTGATTCGGCGCGCCTTTGAGCGATGCGGGATTGCCGCCCGTGGAACTCACATCCTGCGGCACACGTGGGCCGCTTACGCCCACCGGCGCGGTGCCAGTCTTAAGTTGATCGCAGATGTCCTTGGTCACAGTTCCTTGCAAACCACGTTGCGTTACGCTCATGTCAACCTCGAAGAACTCCGCCAAGCCGCTCTGCCTTGGCCCAGTATAAGGAAATGAAACTGACGATGCTTTCCCGAGCACAAGCCTACCTCGCTTATCGCCGAGCCCTGGGCTTTAAACTCGACAGCGAAGGGTGCCGACTCCTGAACTTTGCTCGCTACGCCGATGGCTTGGGTCATCGCGGCCCCTTGACCACTGAATTGGCGATACGCTGGGCATGCTTGCCGCGAAAAGCAGAACGCCTTTATTGGGCTCGGCGCTTGGAGAGCGTTCGCAGATTTGCCAAGCACCTTCTACTGACTGAACCCAGAACTCAGGTGCCGCCGCGCCACCTGTTTGGCCCGGCCTATCGCCGCAATCCCCCGCACCTTTACAGCTCGGCGGAAGTTCAACTATTGCTACGCCGAGCCGGTCGTCTGAAGGGCGGGCTGCGACCGCGCACCATCCAGACCTTGGTCGGCTTGTTGGCCTGCACCGGACTGCGGATCTCCGAAGCGCTGAATTTGAAAACAAGCGATGTGGACCTGGAGCATTTGGTCGTGGTCGTTCGCGAGAGCAAACGTGGCAAGCGCCGGCTGGTGCCACTGCATCCGTCGACGCTTCCCCCCTTGCTGGCTTACGCACGTCGTCGACAAAAGCTTTTTCCGCTCGCGGAGCACTTCTTCGTTTCCAACCGCGGTACTGGCCTGACCTACACTGTGGTGAGGAGATCGTTCATTCAATTAAGAGCGGGCATCCCGTATAGCCGGCGTCCACCTCGGCTGCATGATCTTCGTCACCTGTTTGCGTGTCGGGTTCTGCAACGCTGGCAGGCCAGCAAAAGAGGCGCCGTCCATCGACTTGCGATATTGTCCCGTTTCCTTGGACACACTCAGATTCGAGACACTTACTGGTACTTCAGTGCGTTTCCACAATTATTGACCGAAGCCCTCGGCCATTTCAAATCGCCCGACCATGACCACACCTGAATTAACTCCCTGGCTGCAACGCTTTTTTAGCGAATACTTGTCTGCGCAACGTAACGTGAGCCACGCCACGATCACAGCCTACCGCGACACCTTTCGCCTCCTGCTGAACTATCTGCGCAAGGCCCACCGTCGCTGCAGTCATACTCTCCCATTGGAGATCCTCTCGTCGGACACGGTCCTTCGCTTCCTGGACGATTTGGAACGTCAACGTGGCAACACCATCCGAACGCGGAATGCACGCCTGGCAGCCATTCGTTCCTTCGTGCATTACCTGAGCGACTGGCTGGGGCCGGAACTGCCGGTCTGCGTGGCGCGCATTCTTGCGATTCCGTTCAAGCGTTATGTCCAGGTGATGAGCGGTTTTCTCAACCGCCAAGAAGTGGAGGCCATCTTAAGCGCGACAACTGACACGTGGACTGGTCGTCGAGATCATCTCCTGTTTCTGCTCCTGTACAACACCGGCGCACGAATCTCCGAAGTTCTGGCCTTACGGGTGATGGACATCGGGGCAGGTGGCAAGCAAGTTCAGGTGTTGGGCAAGGGACGCAAGCAGCGGAGCCTTCCCCTGTGGCGTCAGACCCAAAGGGGATTGCGCCAGTGGATTCGAGAGAATCGATTTAACTCGGAATCCCCACTGTTGCCGAACCGCTTTGGACAACGCCTGACCCGCGCTGGTGCTGCCTACCAACTCAAGCAACTGGTCCGACGAGCATCGCTTAAACTGCCTGCCCTGAGGCAGCGGTCCATCTCACCTCATACGTTTCGGCACTCGATGGCCATGGGGCTTTTGGAAGGAGGCATCACCACGGAAGTCATCGCCCTGTTCCTTGGTCACGAAACTCCCAAAACCACTCACCTTTACATGGAAGCAAGCTTGGCTATGAAGAAGCAGGCTTTGGAAAAGGTGTCCTCGCCGAAGAGCAAGAGAAGTTCATTCCGGCCCGATGACAAGCTTCTCCGCTTCCTCGAGAACCTATAATTATGTCAAGTTCTCCAGTCGCGTTCCCCTGTGGCCACAAGTCCCGGCGCGAAATCCTAATCGCCACGTCCCTGGCTCGGCGAGCACTGTCAAGGTGGAGCCGCCAAAACAAAACCCGGCGCGCAGCGCCCGTCTGTGGTGCGGACAACCTTGACAGGCGCAGCCGAGCCATACAATCGACGAGGCGATTCGCGCCACGATTGCACCCATCGCCTTGCTTCGCTCAACGGAGAACTGCGCATAACTCCCACCTTTGCATAACGTTCCTCATTTGGGTGTTGTGCGGCGGGTTGCGGCGCAAATTGCTGGCGGGAAAGCGCGGCACGAATGTTCCGTCTGTCACCGTTATTTATCTACCGCTCGGTTTGTCACGACCGCCACCCGAACCACTCCCTCCTTTAATTGGACAGGACTACGAGCCGCCTGGTTGTGAACATGACTGCGATTGTTATCGCGACTGAAAAAATCAGCGATGACCGTTGCGGGAATAACGCGGCTTGGACTTGGCCGCGTTCTTTCCCCGCCAGTACTCGTAAACGGCGTTGCGGATTTTGCACAGGCGTGAAAGTTCACCCGCCAGTTCCAGGACTTGGATGGAAGCGAAATACTTCACCGCGTTGGGTGGTGGGTCGCCCAGCGGTTTGAGCAAGCCGACGCCAATCAGCACCGGAACGTCATGCTCGGCCAGGCCCAGTAGAACGGCGGTTTGCTGTATGTTGAGCATAGCCGGCAGTCGCCGCAAGTTGAGCAGTTCCTTGGCCTGCGCGGAAATGAGATCCGGTTTGCCATTCCCCTTTGCCGCAAGTGCTTCATTTACTTCGCGATTCATGGTGTCTCCTTGTTAAAATCGATGACTACGGCGGCGACATGGGTTTTCAGTGCGGCCGCGTAACGCCGGTCAGCCGCCTTCACAAATTTCAATTCATACTTTTGGATCGCCCGTTCAAGTGATTTTAGACCACTGCCAAACACAGTGACTTCACCCGTGGCAAAACAGATCAGCAACTGTTCGGGCGGCGCATCGGCATTCTTGTCCAGAACAGGATTGGGGATCAGCTCCGCATACAGGAATTGCGCGTAAGGCAACTGATAGCTGCGCTCATCGTCAGCAAACACGTTGAGCGTGGCCACAGTTGGATCACTGCCGTAACAGGGATTGTCGCGTGAGCTAGACGCTGATGCTTCGGCGGGATTGGCGTTGGTGTTCATAAGATGGTTTGCGGATTTGTTCGATGTCTCTGCGCTGCGAAATCCGTTGGCGGAACTGTTTCAGAAAACGATGACCGCGCTGCAAAACGCTCTGGAGGAATTTTCGGTGGTGAACGTGCGGGACAACTTCCACCGCCGCCAGCCGGGCGCTAGAATGAGTGACGTGCGAGCGGAGCAAATCGCTGTCGTCAGTGAAAATTTGACAGCGTTCGCGTCCGCGCGAGATACTGACGTAAAACTGTTCCTGATGGACGGCGGGCAACGAACGCGACGACGCGACGACCAGCACTTCATCCACCGTCTTGCCCTGGGCGGCGTGCGAGGTGACGGCGTAGCCGTGGGTGAACGCGCGATATTTTTCAGGAATTACCCGGCCATCGGCCAGCACGAGCGCGCCGCCTTGAATGGCCTTCACTTCCACCAACTCGCCATTCACAAATTTCTTCTGCCAGTTCGATTGCAGCAACAACTTGTCCCCCGTTGCCACTTTCAATTTCCGCTTCTCCCCCACGTCAAACAAGGCGGAGCCTGAACCCAAAGGGAAAACACTTTCGGAACCGTCCGCACGTTGGACTTTCAAGGCGTCGTGCTCGACGGCAACCACCGCAACCATTTCGCTTTTATCAAAACCAGCTTTTCGCTGGTGAAGCTGTATCACCATGCCGGGACTGTATTGCCGCGTGTCGCGCTTCAGCGCTTCCGTCCACGACAGCGAATCGAAAACTTGAAACTCCTTTTCATCGCCGGCCAGACGGCCAGACGTTTTCAACGCAGTACGAACTTTGTCCGTCACCGCCTCGATTTCATTCCACGTTGGCGCGACCAGCAACGCCGACTGGTTTTGCTTCAATGCTTTCAGATAGCACTGCGCGGCGGAGTCGTGAAGCTGGTTGTCGGGAAGTTCCACTACTGCCCCCATCCGTTCCAACTGTGCGAACGCTTCCGCCGTTCGTTTCTGCGCCGCTAGTTCAACCGCCTTGCGATACTGGGCCCGTCGCTGACGCCGGATGCGTGTCAGTTGACCGGATTGAAAATCCGAATGGTTCTCCAAAATCCGCAGCGCATCGCCACGGGCGACCGAAGCGTGCTGGCCGGTATCACCTGACAGCACAATGCGCGCGTCTCTGGCCATGTCAAAAATCCGTTTCATGTCGTCAATGCCCACCGCCCCGGCCTCATCCAGGACAACCAGGTGACGGGCGGACAGCACAGGTCTCGATTGCAACAAACTTTGCAGCGTCACAGCTTCAAAGCCCTCTTTCCGCAAGACATCCGTTGCTGCCGCTGTCGGCGCGCAGAAAAGCGGTTCAATCTTCGCTTCGGCGCAGGCGGCGACCAACTCGCGTAACGCCGTGGTTTTGCCACTGCCCGCCAGTCCACGCAGGCCGGTGATGCGGTCACTGGTGCGAAGGACATGGTAAATTGCCCGTTGCTGATCCTCGCCCAACCAGTCGGCGGGCCGGTAGCCGGGATGCAATGGCGCGACGGCATCACATCCGGCATTGACCGTCTGAATCAAATCCAACTCCGTTAACAAAATCTGCCGCGTGGAAAGTCCTCGTTCGGTTTTGATCAATTCCGCCGAATACTTCACCGCAGTTTTCAACGCTGGCAAATCGACTTCGCCCGGACGTTGCGACAGCGCCACGTTCAACAGTTCATGCTCCCGCACGACCGACTTGCGCTCGAACACATGGGCGACGGCGTGATTCAATGTTTGGTTTTCCAGTCCGGCGAGGTGCGGTTGACCAGTCCGTTGAACCGACGCCGAAAGTTTCTGCAACGCTTGTAATTCATCAGGCTGTAATTGCGCCAGTTGCCGTTCGCGCACTGCCATTGTCGAGATGCCCTTGATCTTTTTCGCCCGGCTCTGATGCACTGCATGGGAGATTTCATCATTGGAAAGTTTGTGCCCCAGCTTTTGTTCCATCTCCTGAACCACCTGGTCCCGTTGCTGCGCGCGTTTGGAAAAGCGTTTCAGGACATCCGGGTTCACACCCTCGATTTCAAATCCATGCTTGGCAGGAACGGTTTGATAACCAATGGCGCGGACTCTGCGGGCCAGTTCGTTCCGATAAACCGCCGTGCCGTAACGGATGGCGTCATACATTCCACCCGCTTGCAGGGCTTTCCAGCACCGTTCACTTTCGTCAAACGTGGCGTTGAACACCGTGAAATGCGTGTGCAACTGCGGGTCCAGTTCACGCGAACTGTTATGCACGAATGACGCGGCCACGAGATTGCCCGTTGTGCGGTCACGTTGATTGCCCTGCTTGCGGACTCTGGTTGCGGCGAAGGTTTCGAGTTCACGGAACGCAATGCGCGCGGATTCCTCATGGGCTTCGACCAATCGCTGATCGTCCAATGTCACCGCCAGCACCGATACGGATTTGGGCGGAGAGCAGGTGAAATCGTAAAACACCCGGCGCTTGTCCTCCTTCAGTTGCCGCTGCGTCATCCGTTCGCCGGTTGCGGGATTTCGATTTTCACACAGTGCATGAAATTGTTCGCGGGTAA